>JACPUR010000029.1 GCA_016192135.1 Candidatus Tectomicrobia bacterium
ATGCAGGGCCTCAGGTGCCGCCGCGGCCCGCCTGGGGAGTAGCGCGTCATAGACCTCCCGCGGGGAGCGGCCCTCCATCCCGTCCCCGGTGTGGGGGTGCTCGTTGTAGACCCCCTCGATGAACTCCCCATAGAGCTGGTCTATCTGGGTCAGCGAGGGTAGGTCTTCAATCCGCTTCCAGAGGTGCTTCAAGTCCTCGGGGCGCTCCTGGGGGTTCCCGCCCCGGTAGGCGGCGAAGCGCCGCTCCATCCATTCCTTGAGGGTCCTAAAGGCCCGCTCGATGGGCTTGGCCTTGGGGTTGTAGGGCGCCGCGAAGTGGCATGTGATCCCCAGGTGCCCGGTCAAGGCGAGGACCCGGCCCTCGTCCAGGGGCGGATCCTTCCGGCCGCCCGTCAGGGCCTTGGCCCGGAAGTCCTTGCCGTTGTCCACGAGGAGATGGCGGGGGACGCCGTAGCGCAGGAGGGCCCGCCTGAGGGCGGCGAGGATGGTGTCCTGGTTGGGTCCGGAATGGAGGTACCAGCCCAGCAACCTCCGGGAGCGTACGTCCATGACCGCCGTGACCCAGGGGAAGAGGGGCTTGCCGTCAGAACCCCTTGCCGCAACGTCGCACTGGCGGTGGTCCATGACCCACCAATCGTTCGGGAGGATGCTGGTATAATCGCCTCCCGCCTAATCCCGCGCAGACCCGTTTTAGCCAATTCATTTCGCAAGTGACACACCTCCGGGGGCGCTCGCTCTGATTATCTTCTTGTTTTAAAAGGAATTGGTCTCGAACCTGGGAAGCGAAAAATTTCCGCTTGATTTTCGTTATATTTTTGCCATATATAGAGCGAAGATAAAGTCCGGCATAGTCGTGGCAAAGATGGCCGGGGCCGGGAGCCGGGCATGTAACCAGGCGTTGCGGCCGGAGGCCCGTTTCCCTAAAGTGAGGGCGCGCCGCCCTCTCCTCTCTCGCGCGATCGTTCTCTTCCGAGGAGCTCTCCCATGAACCAGAAGAACGGAACCCCTCCCGCGGGCGCGCCCGGCGCGCAGGATCCCAAGGAGCGCGAGCGCCGCGAGAAGGCGGTCGAGATGGCCTTCAGCCAGATCAACCGCCAGTTCGGCAAGGGCTCGATCATGCGCCTGGGCGAGGGGCCGGAGCTGGGCCCGATCCCGGTGATCTCGACGGGCGCCGTCTCGCTCGACGCGGCGCTGGGCATCGGCGGGGTGCCGCGCGGCCGCATCATGGAGATCTTCGGCCCGGAGTCCTCCGGGAAGACCACCATTGCCCTACAGATCATCGCCCAGGCCCAGCGCAACGGCGGCATGGCGGCCTTCATCGACGCCGAGCACGCCCTCGATCCCATCTACGCCAAGGCGCTCGGGGTCCAGACCGACAACCTCATCGTCTCCCAGCCCGACACCGGGGAGCAGGCCCTCGAGATCGCCGAGATCCTCACGAGCAGCGGCGCGGTGGACGTGGTCGTGATCGACTCCGTCGCGGCCCTCGTCCCCAAGGCGGAGCTCGAGGGCGAGATGGGCGATCAGCACGTGGGCCTCCAGGCCCGTCTCATGAGCCAGGCCCTGCGCAAGCTGGGCGGCGTGGTGCACCGCAGCAACGCCTGCTTCATCTTCATCAACCAGATCCGCATGAAGATCGGCGTCATGTTCGGCAACCCGGAGACCACCTCGGGCGGCAACGCCCTCAAGTTCTACGCCTCCATCCGGCTGGACGTCCGCCGCGTCGCCTCCATCAAGGAAGGGGAGGAGAACGTGGGCAACCGCACCCGGGTCCGCGTGGTCAAGAACAAGCTCTCGCCCCCCTTCCGGACGGCCGAGTTCGACATCATGTTCGGCGCGGGCATCTCCCGGGAGGGCGACGTGCTCGACCTCGCGGTGGACAAGGGCGTGGTCCAGAAGACCGGCGCCTGGTACACCTTCGGCGATGAGCGCATCGGCCAGGGCCGCGAGAACGTGAAGAAGTTCCTCAAGGACACGCCCGAGATCTTCGCCGAAATCGAACGCCAGGTGCGGACGGCGATGGGCATCGGCGCCCCCCCTGCGGCCGGGATAGCCACGGCGGCGCCCAAGCCGGCGGCCGCCAAGCCCTCGACCCCCCAGTAGGCGGCCGGGGGTGCGCGGGGTGAGGCCCGGCATGCGCCCCGGCGGCGGGAGGTCTGTGAAGAGCGGAAAGAAAGCCGCGAAGGACGCCGATCTCCCTCCCTCCGAGCGAATGAAGGCGGCGGCTTTGCGCCTCCTCTCCCGCCGCGCCCACACCCGCTCCGAGCTCCGGCGCAAGCTCCGCCTGCGGGACTTCGCCGGCGGGGAAATCGAATCCCTCCTGGACCGCTTCACCGAGCTGGGCTATCTCGACGACGCGGCCGCGGCGCGCGCCTGGGCGCGCGGCCGCCTGGAGGGCCGCCCGATGGGCTGGCGCCTCCTCGAGGAGGAGCTGCGGGGGCGGGGCCTCTCGCCCTCCATCCTCCGGGCCGTCCTGGAGGAGCTGTACGGCGAGGGGGAGGAGCGGCGGCTGGCCGTCGCCGCCGCCCGCAAGCGGGCGCGCTCCCTCGGAAAGGACGATCCCCAGCGGGCCCGGCAGCGCCTCCTGCGCCACCTCCTGGGGCGGGGCTTCCCGATGGGGATCTGCATCCAGGCGGCCGATGACGCGCTGAGCGCCGCTCCTTCAGAAGAGGCGGACGCGCAAGAAGGGGGCTGGAGCGAGTAGCGATGGCGGTTCTGACCATCCGGACATACCCCGACCCGGCGCTCAGGAAGCGGTGCCGGCCCGTGAAAGCGGTGGACGCGGGCCTCGCCGCGCTCGCCGCGGACATGGCGGAGACGCTGCGCGCGGCGCCGGGCGTCGGGCTGGCCGCGCCCCAGGTGGGAGAGGATATCCGGCTGATCGTGGTGGACCTCTCGGTGGGGACGGACCCCGCCCAGCTCCACGTCCTCATGAACCCGGAGGTGGTGTCGGCCGAGGGGGAGCAGATGGAGGAGGAAGGCTGTCTCTCCCTGCCCGGCGTCCACGAAAGGGTGCGCCGCGCCCTGCGCGTGAGGGTGCGGGCCCTCAACCCGCGGGGGGAGGAGATACTCCTGGACGGCCAGGGGGTCCTCGCCCGGGTGCTGCTGCACGAGATGGATCACCTCGAGGGCAAGCTCATCCTGGACCACCTCAACCGCGAGAAGCGCGACGTCCTGAAGAAGCGCCTCAAGCGCCTGAGCCGCGCCGCCTCCTAGCATTCTCACCCTCCCGCGTTTGACCCGTATGCTCCCCTTGTTTATGAGGGAGGGGCCGGGGTGATCCCGGCGGAGGATCGCCCCGATGCGCGTGGTGTTCCTGGGGACCCCCGAGTTCGCCGTCCCGGCGCTCGAGGCGATGATTGCTTCCCCGATTGAGATCGCCGCCGTCTTCACCCAGCCCGACCGTCCCTCGGGCCGCGGGCGGCGCGTGACTCCCCCTCCGGTGAAGGCGCGGGCGCTCGAGGCCGGCCTCGCCGTCCTCCAGCCCGAGCGCATCCGCTCGACCGACATCGCCCCCTTCGCGCCTGACGCAGTGGCCGTGGTGGCCTACGGGCAGATCCTCTCGCGCAAGTTCCTCGGCGTGCCCCGTCTCGGGGCGTTCAACCTCCACGCCTCCCTCCTCCCGCGCTGGCGCGGGGCGGCCCCCATCCAGCGCGCCCTTCTCGCGGGGGACCGGGAGACGGGCGCCTGCGTCATCCGCCTCGTGCACGAGCTGGACGCCGGGCCGGTTCTGTCCCGGCTCGTCCTGCCGATCGGCCCCCGCGACACTTCGGAAGAAATCCACGACCGCCTCGCCGCCGCCGGAGGGCCTCTCCTGGTGGAGACCCTCCTCCGCCTCGAAAGAGGAGAGGCGAGGGAAGAGCCCCAGCCCGAGGCGGGCGTGACGTATGCCGCCAAGCTCGGGAAGGAAGAAGCCGCGCTCGACTGGTCCCTCCCGGCCGAGGAGCTGGACCGCCGGGTGCGGGGCCTGCGGCCCTGGCCCGTGGCCGAGACGGCGTGGCCGGACGGCGGAACGGTTCGAATCTGGCGGGCCCATCCGCTCCAAGCCGAGGGCCGGGTCCCGGCCCGGCCGGGCGAGGTCCTGGGCCCGGCCGTGACGCCCGAGGGCCGGGGGCTCCGGGTGCGGACGGGGACGGGGGACCTGGCGATCCTGGGGCTCCAGCCGCCGGGAGGAAAGCGGATGGAGGCGGAGGCCTTCCTCCGGGGCCATCCCCTCCCGGCAGGCGCCCGCCTGGGCGCGGGAAAGTGAGCCAGAAGCCGAAGCCCGGGCGGAGCGGAAGAGGGCGGCGCCTTCCCTCTTCCGGGGGAGCCGATCCGGTGAGGCGCGCCGCGCACGCCGCCCTTCTCGCCTTCGAGGCCCGCCCCGAGAACGCCGAGGAGCTGGCCGCCCGCTTCGCCGCCTCCTCGTTCGACGGCCGGGATAGGGCCCTCCTGCGGGAACTCGTCTACGGCGCCCTCCGGTGGCGGAACCGCCTGGATTTCGCCCTGAGCCGCTGCCTGGAGAAGCCCCCGGACCGCCTTCCCCCGCCCGTTCGCGAGGCGCTTCGCCTGGGCGCCTACCAGCTCCTTTTCCTGGATCGCGTTCCGGCGCACGCCGCCGTGAACGCCTCGGCGGGGCTGGCGGGGGCGGGCCCCTGGGAGCGGGGCCTCGTCAACGCCGTCCTCCGCAGGCTGACCCCGCCCGCCCCGCCCGATGAGCTGGAGGAGAGGCTCGTCCTGTGGGAGTCCCATCCGCGCTGGCTGGTCCGCCGGTGGCTGGCCGCCCTGGGCGGGGAGGGAGCGCGAGCGCGCTGCGAGGCGGACAACGCCGAGGGCCCGCTCGTCCTCCGGGCGAACCCGCTGAGGACTTCTCCCCAGGCTCTCGCCGCCCGGCTGGCGGAGGACGGGATGGAAACCGCGCCCGGGCTCGCGGACCCGGAGTGCCTGCGGGTGATCTCCCAGGAATCCGCCCTCACCGGGACCGCGGCCTTCGCCGAGGGCCTCTTCATCGTGCAGGACGAGGCGTCGAGCCTCGCGGCCCGCTACGCGGGCGCCCGGCCGGGCGAGCGGGTGCTGGATGCCTGCGCCGCCCCCGGGGGAAAAACCGCCTGTCTGGCCTGGGCCGCCGCGCCCGCCGGGCGGGTGGTGGCCGGCGACGCCTCCTTCGCGCGGCTCGCCCGCCTCCGGGAGAACTGTGCTAGGATCGGCGCCGATGTTCCGGCTGTGGTGATGGATGCCTCCCGCCCCTCCTTCGGGGCCGCCTTCGATCGGGTGCTGGTGGACGCGCCGTGCTCCGGGCTCGGGGTGCTGCGCCGCCATCCGGACGCGCGCTGGCGGCTGCGGGAGGAGGACCTGGCCGCCCACGGGAGGCGCCAGGGGGAGATCCTCCGGCGGGCGGCGGAGGCGGTGCGGCCCGGGGGCCGGCTGATTTACGCCGTCTGCACGAACGAGCCCGAGGAGACGGAGGAGGTGGCGTCCGGCTTCGAGGGGCCGGACTTCGTTCCGGAGGGGGCCGGGCAGGGCGATATCCCGGAGTTGCGGCGGGTCATCGGGCCGGACGGAGCGCTCCGGATCCGGCCGGAGGAGGCCCCCGGCCTGGACGGATTCTTCGCCATGCGGTGGCGGCGCAGGGGATAGCGGATGCGCGGGGTGCTGAGGGGGCTGTTCGCGGCGGTGCTCCTGTTCCTCGCCGGGGCGGGGGGCGGGATCGCGGGCCTCTACCTGTTCCAGGAGGGGGAGAGCGTCTTCCTGCCGAACGTCGCGGGGATGGACGTGGTGCGGGCCCTGGAAATCCTGGGCGAGCGGGGCATCCCTCTTCAGGTGGCGGAGCGGGTGTTCAGCGACGCGGTGCCGCAGAACCATGTCGTCGGCACGAACCCTTCGGGCGGCAGGCGCATCCGGAAGGGGCGCACCGTGTCGCTCGTCATCAGCCAGGGCTCTAGGGAGGTGGCGGTCCCCGCCGTGAAGGGGGAGAACATGGCCCGGGCGGAAACCCTCGTCCTCCAGCAAGGGCTCCGGGTGGGCTGGGTGGAGCGGCTGTTCGATCCCAAGCGGCCGGTCGATGAAGTGATCGGGATCTGGCCAGGCGAGGGCAAGGCCGTTTCGCGCGGGGAGGCGGTGGTCCTTCTGGTGAGCCAGGGCCCGCGCGAGCGCGCCTACGTCATGCCCTCCCTCGTGGGCGAGCCGGTGAACGCGGCGCTCGACCGGGTGCGCGAGGTGGGGCTGAACGTGGGGCGGGTTCGGTACGTGGACCGGCAGGGGGCCCTGCGCGGGACGATCGTGGCGCAGATCCCGCCGGCTGGGCAGCGGGTGCTGGCCGGCCACCGCGTCCACGTGGACGTGGCGCGGGGCGGCGATCAGATTACGGGCAACTTCAGCGTGCTGCGCTACAGGGTGCCCTCCGGCCGCCCGGCGCAGAAGCTGCGGATCGAGCTGGAGACGGGAGGCGAGAAGCGCGAGGTGCTCTCACGGGAGGTGAACGCGGGCGAGGAGATCCAGATCATGATCCCCTCGACGGGGCGCACCTGGGCGCGCATCTACCTCGACGGGCAGCTGATGGAAGAGCAGGCGCACTAGGTGAAGTGAAGCTGGTCAAGTCATTCGCTGGTTGGCCATATGCGCGCCGAGAATCGCCCTCGCTGATCGCGGCACCCCTCTCCCTCCGGGAAAGGGGGATGGGGGTGAGGGAAAAGCTGCGAGCGCTGGAGAATCCTCCCTCACCCCGGCCCTCTCCCAAAGGGAGAGGGTGCAGAGCCTGCCGCCCGGGTGAGCGGTCTGTTTAGATTCGTAACTAGGAGCCGCCGTTGCCGAAGCCCGACATGACGAGGGGGAAGATCCGGATCGCGCCCTCGCTGCTCGCCTGCAGGTTCGAGCGGATGGGGGAGGAGATCGAAGCCGTCCGACGGGCGGGAGCCGACTGGCTCCACTTCGACGTGATGGACGGCCGCTTCGTCCCCAACATATCGGTGGGCCCCATGGGGGTGGCGGCGGCGCGGCGGGTGTCTCCGGATTTCGTGCTGGACGTGCACCTCATGATCGCCGACCCGGACCGCTACCTGGAGGATTTCGTCCGGGCGGGGGCCGACCTCGTGACCGTGCACGTCGAGGCCGCCGGCCACCTGCACCGGACCGTCCAGGCCATCCACGCCCTGGGGGCGCTGGCCGGGGCGACCCTGAACCCCGGCACCCCGCTCTGCGCCCTCGATCCGGTGCTGGGAGACGTGGACCTGGTGCTCATCATGAGCGTCAACCCGGGCTTCGGGGGGCAGAAGTTCATCCCCTCGGCCCTGGAGCGGGTGCGCGAGGCGAGGCGGATGCTGGACGCCCGGAAATCGGGGGCGCTCCTGGAGGTGGACGGCGGGGTGACGGCCGGGAACGCCGCCGCCCTGCGCGAAGCCGGGGCGGACGTGCTGGTGGCGGGCACGGCCGTGTTCGGGTCCCCCGACTACGCGGGGGCCATCCGGGAGATACGGGGGGGAGAGATGGATACTGAAAACAACAGATGTCCTGTGTGCCTGGTGGATAAACCAAGGATTGAAGGAATCTCCAATAAAGATGCGTACAAGGTGGATTGCCACGGCAAAGGATGCGGACGCTTTTCATATTCTGGACCAGCCAAAATAGAGAAACTCAAGAATTTGACATTGGACGAGCGCGAAGTACTGAAGGCTTATATCGTTCGGAAAAATCAAGATGGGATTGAGCCGTGCTTAGATAAAATGACTGTTGACGCAATCTTGGCTGGGACCGCTGGCTAGAACTCAAGATTGTTTCAGTAGGATGAGGGCGCCCAGCTTTCCGGTCACTTCCTCC
>JACPUR010000030.1 GCA_016192135.1 Candidatus Tectomicrobia bacterium
ATGATCTCGTTGCGGCGGTCCTCCTGGATGGCCTTGCGCATCCGGGCGGCGATGTCGTCGAGGGCCTCGTCCCAGCTCACGCGCACCCACTTGCCCTCGCCGCGCTTCCCGGCCCGCTTGAGGGGGTAGAGGATGCGGTCGGGGTCATAGATCTGGTTGAGCGTCACCCAGCCCTTGGCGCAGTTGCGGCCCCGCGAGGCCGGATGGAGGGGATTCCCCTCGATCTTGCGGATCTTGAGGTCGTCCTTGTCCACGTAGGCGAGGAGGCCGCAGCCCGCCTCGCAGTTGAAGCACAGGGTCGGCACCAGCATGTAGTTGCGCTGGATCTTGCGGGGCCACTGCGCGCTCTCGAACTCCGTCCAGTGGTCCCACTTGTCGGGGGAGGGATAGGAGGCCAGGGCGCCGTTCAGGTTCGTGGAGTTCCGCTGGCCCGCGGGGGCGGGGGGCTCCGCCCGGGCCAGGAGATCGGGCCGCCCCAGGGAGGAGATGTCGCGCGCCCCGCGCGCCGCCTGAAGGTGGTTCGCCGCCATCGTAGAGGCTCCGCTAAGAAAGGGGCACGGCCTGCCCGGCCCGCACCCACGCCCTGTCCCAGAAGTAGGAGCCGGCCAGCGCGAGCAGGCCGGCCGCGACCGAGCCCCAGCCGCCCAGGCCCCGCCAGTAGAGGAGCAGCAGGGGCAGGGCGCAGCCGAGGAGAATGGCGCCCCCCCAGAAATCCCTCCGGAACGGCCCGCGCACGAGGAGCTCGATGGCCCGCTCGTGGGCCGGGGCGCCGAAGCGGTGCGCCAGGACCGAGAAGGCCAGAATGCAAGTATGCAGGAGGACGAGGACGGCCAGGACGCCGCCCAGGGCGATGACCGCCTCCTCCCGCTCCCGGATGGGCAGCAGGGCCGCGAGGAAGAGGAGCGCGGCGGCGCCCTTCAGGCCGGACTGGGCGGCGATGCCGAGGGTGTTCTCGCTCCCCTTCCAGAGGTCCCGGGCCGACGCCTGCGCGAAGAAGAAGCCGGTGTAGATCGAGGCGAGGACGCCCGAGAGGACGGCGGGCCAGAGCAGGGCCTCCATCAGCCCCTCGGCGCCGGCGAGGCCGGCAAGCACCCACAGGCCGATGAGCAGGCCGTTCGCCGCGATGAACCAGGTGCCCCAGGCCATCCAGCTCCCCCAGTTCGGCCTCAGGAGGATGTAGTAGAACCGCTCGGGGCGCTTGAGGTCGGTGATGAGGAGAGCCCCCGTCCCCGCCAGGAGCAGGCCGCCCAGGACGGGCGCCCAGACCGAGAAGAGGGAGCTCTCGAAGCCCTGCCACCAGAAGAGGAGGCTCAGCACGAAGAGGCCCGTGCTCAGGCCCTTGGTCAGGAGATACAGCTCGATCTGCTCCCCCCACGGCGTCTTGTGGAAAGTGTCGTACACCGTGCGGCTCGCGCCCCGCTTGTTCTCCCAGGGCGGCATCGCCGCCTTGCGCAGCTCGTCCATCTCGCCCTGCTTGTAGATGCCGGACTGTGCCGCGTGCGTCGGATCGAGGAGCCCCCGGCTCCCCTCGACGTAGTAGATGTTGGGGCGGGTGTTGTACTCCGGCTTGCGCACGGTGATGGGCTCGTGCGCCGTGAGCCGGGAGATCTTGGAGGAGGGGTCGTCCACGTCGCCGAATACCCGGCACTGGGTGGGGCACACCACGACGCAGGCGGGCTCGATGCCCGACTCGAGGCGGTTCGCGCAGAAGTTGCACTTCTCGGCCGTGTTGGTGTTGGGGTCGATGAATATCTGGTCGTAGGGGCAAGCCGCCATGCAGGACTTGCAGCCGATGCACCAGTCGGCGTCGAGGTCCACGATGCCGTCCCGGCGCCGGAAGAGCGCTCCCGTCGGGCAGATGTTCTTGCAGGGGGCGTCGCCGCACTGGTTGCACAGGACGGGGAGGAACTCCCGGCGCGTGTCCGGGAACAGGCCCTTCTCCACCTCCTTCACCCAGCAGCGCCACACGCCGATGGGGATGTCGTGCTCGGCCTTGCAGGCGATCGTGCATGCGTGGCAGCCGATGCAGGCGCGCAGATCGATGGCCATCGCGTATCTCGGCATGGATCTCCTCGCCGGGCGCGGCGGCCGCCGCCGCGGTGGTAGACTGAGGTGATTCCGCTCCGGACGCCGCGCCCGCGCGGCGGCTTTCTCTCGAACGGTCCTTGGTTCAAAGCGGCGAGCGCACTTGAGCGTAGGGTGCGGGCGCTGTCAATGCCCGGATTGAAAGAGAGTTGTTCGATATTTGGCCCGGCATAACCGAGCGATTCAGTGGGCTATAAAATGAAATTTACGGCGCTCTCGGCGGGAATTTGGGCGGCGCGCGGGCTGACGCTGGCGCGCCTTCTGGCGGCGCCCCTGTTCGCCCTGTGGCTGCTGCGGGGCGGAAGCCTGGGTCCCGGCTTTTTCGCGTTCTATCTCTTTTTCCCCCTTTCCGATCTGGCCGACGGCCCGCTCGCCCGGCGCTCGGGCGGCGCCCGGCCGCTGTGGGCCCGGCTCGATCCCCTGGCGGACATCATGTTCAACGCGGCGGCCCTCTCCGCCGCCGCCTGGACGGGGCGGGTGGGGTTCTGGCTCCCCGCGGCGGTGCTCGTGCTGGGGGGGCGCTTCCTCTGGCGCGGGCCGGAGCGCGAAGCCGGCGCGGCTGGCCGGGCGGCCGGGGTGCTCTTTTACCTGATGACGGGGGCGGTGGCGGCGGAGGCGGCTTTCGCGGGAGGCGCGGAATGGGGGGGGGTCCTGGCCCGGGCCGGGGACGCCGTCTCCCTCTACGCCTTCATGGTGCTCCTGGCGAAGCTGGGCGCCGGGCGCCGAAGAGGTCGGCGTACACCCGGGGGAGGAAGACGAGGCCGAAGCACCCGTTCGCCAGCATGAAGGTGAGGTGCGAGGCCAGGCTGTAGGCGAGGAGGTCGGCCTCCGGGGCCTGCCCGCGGAAGAAGAAGATCCAGGCCGCCTGGGAGGTCCCCAGGTGGGCCACCGTCACCGGGAGCGCCCCGATGAAGAACACGACGGGCAGGAAGGCCAGGAGATGGAGGAAAGGGATCTCGATCCCGAAGAACCGGAGCGCCTGGCCGTGGACGAAGACCGAAAGCAGGGTCATCGAGCCCTTGAGCGCCAGCACCGCCGCCGCCTGCCGGAGACGAAGCTCCCGGAAGCTGGCGAGGAGCTCCCCCGAGCCGAGGCGCCTCCCCAGCGGCCCCAGGCCCCCCCTCGCCGCCCGCATCACCGCCCACCAGACCACGGCCAGCGCCGCCGGCGCCAGGAGAAGCGCGGCCGGCGCCCGCCCCGGGAACGAGAGCATCCCCAGCGTTGCGAAGAGGTAGAGGTTCGTCACTTCCAGCAGGATGAGGGCGCCCACCGTGCCCGCGAGCTTGACGAGCGGGGTCCCGAAGCGCCGGTGGATGTAGAGCGCGAGCCCCGCCTGGGCGAGCTGGGTGTTGATGATGGAGACGATGTAGGTAGCGGCGCGCACCGGCAGCAGCTCCCGGTAGCGGATGGGCCCGTGGAACCAGCGGATCATCCGCGAGAGCACGAAGGTGTCCACCAGGAAATACGCCGTGGACATGCAGGCCATGATCAGGAGGAAGGGCGGGATGTCGGCCTTCGAGAGAGCCTCCACGAAGCGGTCGAAGGGGATGCGCCAGAAGATGACGCCGAAGATGAGGAGGGTGAGCGCGAGCGGGACCGCCTGCCGGAGGAGAGCCGGGCGGTCCGGGCGGGGCTTTGGGGCCGGCTCCGGCGGGGCCACGCTCAGCCCGCGCCCGGGGAGAGGGCCTGGTCCAGCGTCTCGTTCACGGGGGTGAGGGGGAAGGGCACCACGGCCCGGGCCAGGGAGGCGTCGCCCAGGTGCTCCTTGAAGAGGATATCGAACACCGAGCGGTTCCAGCCCAGCGAGGGAGCGAGGAGGCCCATGAGCGCCGCCGTCAGCCAGCCGGCCGCCCGGGGGATGGGGAAGATGCGGGGGCGCTTCCCCACCCGCTGGCCCACCCGCCGCAGCAGGTCGGCGTAGGAGATCGTCTCGGGCCCCACGAGGTCCAGCACCTTGAGGGGCTCGTCCGGGGGAAGGGAGAGGGCCCACTCGATGGCCCCCAGCACGTCGGCCAGGGCGATGGGCTGGAGCCGCACGGAGCCGCCGCTCACGAGGGGAGTGAGGGGGGCTCCCGCGAGCTGGCGGAGCTTCCGCATGGAGGGGCAGCCCGGGCCCAGGATCATCGGCACGCGGAAGATCGCGCCCGAGAAGGGCTTCTGGCGGAGGATCTCCTCGGCGAAGCCCTTGGAGCGCAGATAGCCGTTCCGCGAGGCCGGGTCGGCGCCCGGGAAGCTGAGGTAGACGAAGTGCTTGGCCCCCGCCGCCCGGGCCGCCTCCGCCACCGCGCGGGTCGAGTCGGTGTTGGCCTCGATCAGGCTCTCGGGAGGCCGGGGAAGGAGGGCCCCGGCCAGGTGGACGACGGCGTCGGCCCCCTCGATGCAGGCGCGCACGGAGGCGGGGTCGCCGTAGCGGACCTCGATCACCTCGGCGTCCAGGGGCCGCAGGCCGTGGGAGCGCTCCAGGCTCCGCACCAGGGCGCGGAGCCTGGTCGGGACGATGGTGGAGCTCCGGCCCAGGTGCCGGATGAGGCCCTGGCCGACGGCGCCGTTCGCTCCGGTGATGACGATGTCGATGGTACCGCTCCTGGCTGTGCGGCCGGGGCCGCGGATTCCGCCCGAATGGCCTTGCCGTCATTCTGCGCGCGACAAACAGATTCTTCGGCGCCCCGGCGGGAGCCGCCTGGGCTCCCTCGGAACGGCGGACCGGCGAACCGCTGCACTTACCCTATACGGCCAGCTCCCTCCTCCCGGCAAGCATCCGGTGGGTGGGCCGAAGGAGGGTCTGGACGGGGAGGCCGTAGGTGCACGAGCCCGCGCAGGCCTGGTGCGCGCAGGTGAGGCAGGCCGAGGCCCCGGCGCCGAGCAGGGCGTACTCGCTGCGGGCGAGCCGGAGGTCGCCGTAGTCCACGGCGTACATCCGCGTGCGCAGAACGTCCGCGATGGGCACCCCGACGGGGCAGGCGCCCGCGCAGTCGTTGCAGGCGTGGCGGCAGTAGGACGCCCCGTTCAGCTTGGCGTAGCGGTAGAGGAGGGGGAGGTCCTGCCGGGCCGCCGTCTTCCAGCCGGAGGCGCCGAGGAACTCGTCGACGCGCTCCCGGTCCGTCATGGAGATGATGAGGGCGTCCACGCCCGGGTTCGAGAGCACCCAGCGGAAGGCCGCCTGGGAGAAGGTAGCGCCGCCCCGCTCGTAGGGCCGCATGTCGTTCAGGCGGGCCCCCATCAGGGTCTTCATGGCCACCACGCCGACTCCCTTGGACTTGGCCTTCTGGACGATCCGGGGGAGATCCGGGTGGCGCGAGATGAAGTCGAAGCCCCGGGTGAATTTCTGATAAAAGGCGGGGTCCTGGCCGAAGTTGTAGGAGACGAGGATGATGTCGAAGCGGCCCGAGTCGATGACGTAGTCCATGCACTCGATGAGGCGCCCGGCGTGGCCCGAGGCCCCGGTGAAGCGGATCTTCCCCTGCTTCTTGGCCAGGTCGGTGAACTCGTGCCACTCGGGCTTCTTGAGGCGATCCACGTCGTTCACGGCGTGGTGGAAGTAGACGTCCACGTGGTCGGTGCGCAGGCGGCGCAGGCTCCCCTCCAGGGAGGACATGAAGGACCGCACCGTCTCGCCGCCGCTCACGTAGACCTTGGAGGTCAGGTAGACCTTGTCCCGCTTGCCGCGCAGGGCGTTGCCGATGGTGGTCTCGGAGGCCCCGCCGGTATAGCTCTCGGCGGTGTCGAAGTAGTTGATGCCGCGCTCAAGGGCGTGGAGCACCACCCGCTCCTCGCCCTGGCCGAGGCGGCTGCTCCCGAAGGAGATGTCCGATATCTCGAGGCCCGTCTTGCCCAGCGGCCGGTAGCTCCGCACCCGGGGCGCCGCCGGGGCGGCCTCTCCGATGGACGGAGCCAGGCCGAGCAGCCCCGCGCCCAAGCCCGCCATCGCGGAGCGCTTGAGGAATTCGCGGCGGCCCAGCTCTCCATCCATCCCTGGTGTCATAGGAAGGCCTCCCTTAGGCGGGATTCCCAATCATCCCACCCTTTTTTCGGGCGGTGGTCAACCCGCCCGAATCGGGGCCGCCGGCGGGGATTCTTCTCCCCGAATGGCGACCGCGGCCGCGCCCGCCACAGAAAAGATAACCCATCCCGGGCGGATGCCACTTACGCCAATTTCGCGCACTTTCATGTACCGGCCGGTTTTTTCCACGGAAGGGCTGTTTTTCGCGCGCGTTTCGCGGATGCCGGGCGCCGGGGTTGCCCGCTCTCCCGGCTTCCTTATAATCGGCGGGACTTCCCGCCCCGAGCGCCGGAGGCTGCGTGCGGACACTGGACGTGGGATGCGGCCGGGCCAAGGCCCCGGGCGCGGTGGGGCTCGACCTCAACCCCGCGGCCGACGCCGACGTCCGGGGCGACGCCTCGCGGGACGGCCTCCCCTTCCGGGAGGGCGCCTTCGGCCGGGTGGTCATCCGCCACATCATCGAGCACGTGGAGAGCCCGCTCCGGCTCCTGGAGGAGATTCACCGGGTCTCGCGCGACGGGGCGGAGGTCGAGGGCGTCACCCCCCATTTCTCCAACCCCTGCTCGTTCGCCGACCCGACCCACCGCCACCATTTCTCGGTCCAGCTCTTCGGCTTCGTCTCCGAGGGGGGGCCCGACCCCTCGAAGGGCTGGCGGCTGTGGGCCAATCGGCTGCTCGAGTGCTACTACGAGATGCTCCCCTTCTACACGAAGGCCCGCTTCGAGGTGCTGGAGCGACGGCTCACCTTCTGCCGCCTGCACCGCTGGCTGGGCGTCGCCTGGCTCGCCAACCGCTTCCCCGAGATCTACGAGTTCCACCTCTCGGGGCTCTTCCGGGCGCGGGACATCGTCTTCCGGCTCCGGGTGCGGAAGGGGTAGGGCGAACCTGTGACGGCAATGTTCTTGCGGGGGCGCACGGCCGTGCGCCCCCGCAGATGAAATATCATCGGACACCTAGGCCGGCCCAGCGGGGGGAAAGGGGTGACGCGCCGTTCATCGGTGGCCAGGCTTCTCCCCCGCGGCCGCCCGGGATGGGAATGGTCCGCATTTGCCCGTAGGGGCGGTTCGCGAACCGCCCCTGCATGGGATGTCCCATCGAGCTGGCTGGCATCCCCCCTACCCCCCGATCACCCGGAAATGCCGGTCCTGCTTGAGGAGGGGCTCCCAGCCGTTCGGCTTCACCACCACCGAGTACTCGATCTGGTAGCCGCCGAAGCCGCAGGTGCCGACCGGGGCCTCGATGTTGATGACGGAATCGGCCGGCAGCGGGATCTCCGAGGTCTTGGGAAGGAAGGGCTGGTTGTGCCTGGTCTCGTCCCCCAGGATGAAGGGGAACTCCCGGGCCTCGAGCCCGATGGTGTGGCCCGCGAAGGGGGCGTCGAACTGCGGCCAGCGGCCTTTGATGCCCTTGAGGAGGGCCTTGTAGACCTGCCCGCCCGTCACCCCCTCCTTCACGGTGTTCACCGCCTCGTGGAAGCCCTCCTCGATGGCCTTCCACTCCTTCCGGGCCTGGGCGGGGGGCTCCCCGATGGAGCCGCAGGAGCCGGTGTCGGCGTTGTAGTTCTTGTGGAAGAGGCCCGCGTCGAACATGAAGAGGTCACCCTTCTGGAGCTTCCGGTCCGTCGGGGGGAAGATGAAGATGCTGCGCGGGCCGCTGTTGAAGTGGAACCAATGCCACATGCCGCCCGGCTTGGCCACCGCCTGGCGCCAGACCTCGGCCACTTCGTTCTCGGCCACGCCGGGGCGCAGGAAGCGGAACACCTCGCCGATGGCGTTCTCGTTCACCTGGGCCGCCTCGCGCAGCGCCTTGATCTCGTCCTCGGTCTTGACGAGCCGGATCATGAGGAAGAGCCCCGAGCCGGGAATGAACTCGCAGTCCGGGAGCTTCTCCTTGAGGGCCGCGAAGAGCTCGGGGGCGCAGCCCTCCTCGTCCAGGGCGATCTTGCCCTTGCTGATCCCCCGGGTCTTGAGGGCGGCCAGGAGGCCGTCGAGCAGGGTCTTGTGCTTGCCCCCGCTCTCGTGGAGCTCGAAGTAGCGCCTCATCTCGGGATCCTGGGGCTTCCAGCCCGCGGGCTCGACGTGGTAGGCCTGGCCGCCGTAGGAGTAGACGCGCTCGGCGTAGCCGCCGTAGGCGGCGTAGTAGGTGTTGTCGCCCCGGTTGAGGATGAGGTCGGTGCCCGCCGAGGGATCGTTCGTCACCACGGCGCAGCTCTTCCGCTGGCGGTAGACCCGCGTGGCCCAGCCGACGTGGCCGGTCAGGTAGGTGACGTTTTCATGGGTGGTGCCGATGGCGGCGGCCAGGCCGTGCTCTCGCATCAGCTCCAGCGCGCGGGGCTTGTTCAGAAGCATGAGGGCGTCTCCCATGTGAGCCATTGAAAGAAGGAATAAGGGGAAGCGCGAAGCGTTCCCATATGTAGCACAGGGGCCCGTCTCCGGCCAGATGCGCGGCTTCCTTGACAGGCCAGGCGGATGCCGGGACGATGGATCTTGGGGAAGCGCGGAGGCACATCCCCCGTTTGTCATGGGAGGAGGTGGATGGACTGGACCCGCTCCGAGGCCGAGGCGCTGCTGTTCGAATGGACCCAGGGCCCCGGCCTCAGGGCCCACGCCCTGGCGGTCGAGGCGGCGCTCCGGGCCTACGCGCTTAAGTTCCAGGAGGATGAGGGGCTCTGGGGTCTCACGGGCCTCCTTCACGACCTCGACTACGAGCGTCATCCCACCCGGGAGGAGCATCCCCGGGTGGGGGTGGCCCACCTGAGGGAGAAGGGGGCTCCTGAAGAAATGCTCCAGGCCATCCTGGGCCACGCGGAGTATTTGGACGTCCCCCGGGAGAGCCGCCTGGCCAAGGCCCTTTTCGCCGTGGACGAGCTGGTGGGCCTCATCACCGCGGTGGCCCTGGTGAACCCTTCGAGGGACGTCCGGCAGGTCAAGCCGGGCAGCGTCCGCAAGAAATGGAAGGACAAAGCCTTCGCGCGGGGGGTGAACCGGGAGGACATCGAGAAGGGAGCCCGGGAGCTGGAGATGCCTCTGGAGGATCATATTGCCTTCACCCTGGAGGCCATGCAGGGGGCGGCCGGGCGGCTGGGACTGGACGGCCGTGGGTCGGATTTCAGGGAGGTCTGAGAGTGGTCTAAAAAGACTCCACTCGTCTAAAAAGACAAAATTATCTTCTTGATTTGTTGACGCCTTGCCCAGGATTTTCCATAATGGATGCTGGTCTTGGGCTTGGACGGAAATCGCCGACTCAAGAATCGAGCCGCAATCGAGATGCGCGCCGGGGAAAGAGGCTTCCGGCAGATGCTTTTTCTCCTCTTCGCCCGCCCGGGCTCGCCCGCGGCGGGACTGCGCGGGCGCAGGCTGGGCCGCCCAAAGGACAATCAAACCTATGGTGGAATCCGCGGGACGCAACGGGAAGGACAGCAAGCAAATCGTCGAGGTGGATACCGTCGCCATCCGCTTCGCCGGAGACTCGGGCGATGGGATGCAGCTGGCCGGCGACCGCTTCACGAACGCCACCGCCCTGGCGGGCAACGACCTCAGCACCTTCCCGGATTACCCGGCCGAGATCCGGGCCCCTGCCGGCACGCTGGCGGGCGTGAGCGGTTTCCAGATCAACTTCAGCAACAAGGAGGTCCACACGCCCGGCGACGAGGTGGACGTCCTCGTGGCGATGAACCCGGCCGCCCTCAAGGCCAACCTCGGCGACTTGAAGAAGGGCGGCGTCATCATCGCCAACGTCGACAACTTCGGCGACAAGAACCTCGAGAAGGCCGGCTACACGTCCAGCCCGCTCCAGGACGAGGCCATCCGCGGGGCCTACAAGATCCACGAGGTGGCCATCACCTCCATGACGCGCCGGGCGCTCGAGGACATGGAGCTGCAGTCCAACCTGGCGGACCGCTGCAAGAACTTCTTCGCCATCGGCTTGATGTCCTGGATGTACTCCCGCCCCGTCGAGCCCACCAAGAAGTGGATTCATGACAAGTTCGGCAAGCGGCCCGACGTGCTGAACGCGAACCTGCGGGCCTTCGACGCGGGCTACTTCTTCGGCGAGACGGCCGAGATCTTCGAGCATCACTACGTCGTGCGAGAGGCCACCTACGCCCCCGGCACCTACCGCAACATCTCGGGCAACGTGGCGCTGGCCTACGGCTTCATCGCCGCGGCCAAGAAGATGGGGCTCCCGCTGTTCTGGGGCGCCTACCCCATCACCCCCGCCAGCGACGTGCTCCACGAGCTCTCCCGGCACAAGAAGTTCGGCGTGCTCACCTTCCAGGCCGAGGACGAGATCGCGGCCATGTCCGCGACCGTGGGCGCCTCCTACACGGGCGCCCTGGCCGTCACCTGTTCGAGCGGCCCCGGCATCGCGCTCAAGGGCGAGGCCATCGGCCTCGGCGTGATGGCCGAGCTCCCGATGGTCATCTGCAACGTCCAGCGCGGCGGCCCCAGCACGGGCCTCCCGACCAAGACCGAGCAGGCGGACCTCCTCCAGGCCGTGTGCGGCCGCAACGGCGAGTGCCCGGTTCCCGTCCTGGCGGCCTGCACCCCCTCGGACTGCTTCTGGACGGCCATCGAGGCGAGCCGGCTCGCAGTCAAATACATGACCCCGGTCCTCCTCCTGAGCGACGGCTACCTGGCCAACGGGACCGAGCCGTGGAAGCTGCCCCGGGCGGCGGACATCCCCGAGATGCCCGTCCGGTTCCTCACCAATCCCGAGGACTTCAAGCCCTACCTGCGCGACAAGGCCACCCTGGCGCGGCCCTGGGTCGTCCCGGGCACGCCGAAGATGCAGCACCGGGTCGGAGGCCTGGAGAAGGCCGACATCACCGGCAACGTCAGCTACGACCCCCAGAACCACGAGCACATGGTACGCACCCGGGCCGCCAAGGTGGCCGGGATCGTCAAGGACATCCCCCCTGTCCAGGTCATCGGCAAGGAGTCCGGCAAGGTGCTCGTGGTGGGCTGGGGCGGCACCTTCGGGGCCATCACGGCCGCCATCGAGGCGCTCCAGGCGCGGGGGGCCTCGGTTTCCCAGGTGCACCTGCGGCACCTGAACCCCTTCCCGCCCAACCTGGGCGAGGTCCTCAAGAAGTTCGACAAGGTCCTCGTCCCGGAGCTCAACCTGGGCCAGCTCTCGAAGCTGATCCGGGCGGAATTCCTGGTGGACGCCGTCGGCCTGAACAAGGTCCAAGGCCGCCCCTTCATGGTCAGCGAGATCATCTCGAAGGTTGAGGAGCTCCTCTAGCGTGATTACCCAGGCAAAATCCAACGGCGTCGTGAGTCTCGGCCTCAGCCGGAAAGACTTCCAGTCCGATCAGATCGTGCGCTGGTGCCCGGGGTGCGGCGATTACGCCATCCTGGCGCAGATGCAGAAAGTTCTCCCCGAGCTGGAGATCCCGAGGGAGAACTTCGTCTTCGTCTCCGGCATCGGCTGCGCCTCCCGTTTCCCGTACTACATGGAAACCTACGGCTTCCACACCATCCACGGGCGGGCGCCCGCCATCGCGACGGGCGTGAAGGTCACCAACCCGGAGCTCTCGGTGTGGGTCATCTCGGGCGACGGCGACGCCCTGAGCATCGGCGGCAACCATCTCATCCACGCCATGCGCCGGAACGTGGGGCTGAAGATCATCCTCTTCAACAACCGCATCTACGGCCTCACGAAGGGCCAGTACTCGCCCACCTCCCTCGCCGGCGCCCGTACGAAGTCCACTCCCTTCGGCTCGGTGGACTACCCCCTGCATCCCCTGGCCCTGGCCCTGGGCGCCGAGTGCACCTTCATTGCGCGCACCACCGACCGCGACCAGAAACACATGGCGGCCATGCTCGCCGAGGCCGCCAAGCACGAGGGGACGGCCTTCCTCGAGATCCTGCAGAACTGCATCGTCTTCAACGACGGGGCCTGGCACCAGTACACCGAGAAGGGCATGAAGGAGCAGAACGTGCTCTACCTCGAGGATGGCAAGCCCCTCGTCTTCGGCCCCGAGGGTGACCGCAAGGGCATCCGGATCCACGACTTCAAGGCCGAGATCGTCCCCGCCGACTCGCCCGACATCGCCGTCCACCGCGAGAACGACACCCATGGCGGCTACGCGTTCCTGTTGAGCCGCTTGGACGCCGAGGGCGGCCCCATGCCCCTGGGCGTCCTGCGCCGCATGAAGAGGCCATCCTTCGAGAAGCTGGTGGACGACCAGGTGGCCGCCGCCCGCGCCAAGGGCGAGGGCGACCTCGACGCGCTCCTGCGCAGCGGGGACGTCTGGGAGCACAGGTAGGACCAGGCCCGACCTGATCCGGTGCCGCCGGCGCTCGTCGCCGGCGGCATTTTTTTCCCCTCGCATGGAGGCCCCGATGGCCCCGGGAGCCGGATCGGGCGCGCCCTTCACCCTGCTCGCCGTGCACGCCCACCCCGACGACGAGGCAAGCTCGACCGGGGGCCTCCTGCTTCGCGCCGCGGCGGAGGGGCACCGGACGGTGCTCGTCACCTGCACCAACGGGGAATGGGGCGAGGTGCTCGACCGGCGCCTGAGCCGCCTCCGCCCCCGGGAGCGCCCCGAGGACCGCGCCCGCCTCGGTGAAATCCGCCTGGAGGAGCTCCGCGAGGCCGCCCGCATCCTGGGCATCGGCGGCCTCTACCCGCTCGGCTACCGGGACTCGGGCATGGCGGGCTGGGCAAGCAACGCCGACCCCGCCTCCTTCGCCCGCCAGCCCATCGAGGGGCCGGCCGGGCGCCTCGCCCGGCTCATCCGGGAGCACCGCCCCCACGTCCTCGTGACCTACGACGCGAAAGGAGGCTACGGCCACCCCGACCACGTCATGGCCCACCGCGCGGCGATGGCCGCCCTGGAGGAGGCCGAGCGGCCCGCGCCGGACCAAGCGCCCTGGCGGGTGCCCAAGGTCTACCACACCGCCTTCTCGAGGAAGCGGCTCCTGCGCGCCTGGCGTCTCCTGCGCCTCCTCGGCCAGAAGACCCCGATGAACCGCCCCGGCTTCCGGGAGGAGCTCTTCGGCTCGGCGGAGGAGGAGATCTCCGCCCGGGTGGATATCCGCCCCTATCTCCCGCTCAAGTGGCGGGCGCTCAAGGCCCACCGCAGCCAGATCGGCGGGAGCGCCTTCTGGCGCCTCATGCGCATCACGGCCCGCTGGACCTTCCCGGACGAGACCTTCGGCCTCATCCGCAGCGACGTGCCGGTGCGGAGGCCCGAGGCGAGCCTCTTCGAGGGGCTGGGCTGAGGGAAGCGGCAAGGGATTGGAGCGGGGTCCGGGACGGTATTTCTAAGGGTGCGTTTCCGTACGCCTCATCGGCTTGTTTGGCGTCTCGCCCCTCTCCCAGAGGGAGAGGGAGAAAATCGGGTCCCATTCCATATGCAGGCAAGGGGTTGTCCCTACGAGATAGGCCGGCTCACCTCGATCAGGAAGCCGTCCGGGTCGCGCACCATGAAGAGCCGCACCCCCCAGGGGGCGTCGCGGGGCGGGAAGAGGATGTCCGCCCCGCGCTCCCGGAGCGCCGCGTGGGCGGCGTCCACGTCCGCCGGGCGGAGGGTGAGGACCACCCCCGAGCCGCGCGGCTCCCGCAGGGGCTCCAGGTTCCAGGCGCGCATCTCCTTGTCCGGGATGGGCGCGTGGACGACGAGGAAGGCCTCCCCGATCTTGTAGCGCACGTGGTCGCGCTGGACGCTCGCCTCATCCAGGCCCAGAATTTCCGAGTAGAAGCGGCGCGAGGCGGCGAGGTCGCGCCCGATCAGGAAGACGGTGGAGAGGGCCTCGAACATGGTGGGTCCCCTGCATCGCACGGGGCGGAGCCCCCACCCTAGCGGGGCCGCCGCGCCGCCGCAACCTGGAGCGTGAATGGGCCAAGAGGCGGCGCGGCTCGATAAGGTGACGAAGACCTACCTGCGGGGGGGCGCCCCCATTCGCGCCCTCGTGGAGGTGGACCTCGCGGTGCGGGCGGGGGAATTCCTCGCCGTGACGGGCCCGAGCGGCTCGGGCAAGAGCACCCTCCTTCACCTCCTGGGGGCGATGGACGAGCCGACGGCCGGGCGCGTCTTCATCGGGGGCCGCGCCCTGGACGGGCTCGGCGACGCCGAGCTGAGCCGCATCCGCCGCGAGGAGGTCGGCTTCGTGTACCAGTTCTTCCACCTCCTCCCCACGATGACGGCGCGCGAGAACGCGGCGCTGCCCCTCATCCTCCAGGGACTCTCCTGGGATGAGGCCTCCGCCCGCGCGGAGGAAATGCTCGCCCGGGTGGGGCTTGCGGAGCGGATGGAGCACCTGCCGCGCCAACTCTCGGGCGGTGAGATGCAGCGCGTGGCCCTGGCGCGGGCCCTCGTCCCCCGCCCCAGGCTCCTCTTGGCCGACGAGCCCACTGGCAACCTCGACTCCCGCATCGGGCGGGAGATGCTCGATCTTCTCGCCGGGCTCGCCCGGGAGGAGGGCGCGGCCCTCGTCATGGCCACCCACGCCCGGGAACCCCTCGCCCTGGCCGCCCGCCGCGTGAGCCTCCTCGACGGCCGCCTGGTGGAGGAGGCCCCATGAGGACGCCGCCCTGGCTCGCGCTCCTGCGGCGGCTGGCCTGGCGGCGGCTGCGCCAGGAGCCCTTCCGCCTTTCGCTCACCGTGGCCGGGGTGGCGCTCGGCGTGGCCGTCTATCTGGCCATCCAGCTCGCGAACGCCACCGCCGTTCGCGCCTTCCGCAACAGCCTGGACGCCATCGCCGGGAAGACCCACCTCCACGTCTCGGGCGGCGACCTGGGAATCCCGGAGGACCTCTTCCCCAGGCTCCGCGAGGCCGAGGGCGTCGGGAAGGCCGCGCCCGTCATCCAGCAGACGGCCTGGGTCCGCAAGGCGGGCGGAAGCTCGGACCGCTGGCGGCGCGGCGCGCCCTCCCAGGGCCGGGCGGTGCTGGTGCTGGGGGTCGACCTCCTCGGGGACCCGGCCTTCCGGGGCTACAGGACCGAGGGGGAGCTCCCGCTGGCGGAGTTCCTCGAGCGGCTCGCCGACCCGAGGGGCGTCTTCATCGCCCGCGCCCTCTCCGATGACCTGGGGGCGGGGGAGGGGGATTGGATCGAGATCGAGGCCGAGCGCCGCCTGCGCTTCCGGGTGCGCGGGGTGCTCCGGCCCTCGGGCCTGGCCGAGGCGATGGAGGGGCGGCTCGCCCTCCTCGACATCGGGGCGGCGCAGGAGGCCTTCGGCCGCCTCGGAAAGCTCGACCGGGTCGACCTCATCCTCAAGGACCCGGCGCGGCTGGAGGAGGTGAAGCAGCGCATCGAGGCCCTGCTTCCCCCGGGCGCGGCCGCCGAGCGCCCCGTGCGGCGCGGGGAGGACGTGGAGAAGATGCTCGCCTCCTTCCGGCTGAACCTCACCGTGCTGAGCGTCATCTCGCTCCTGGTGGGTTCCTTCCTCATCTTCAACGCCATGTCGGCCTCCGTCGTGCGGCGGCGGGGGGAGATCGCCCGGCTGCGCGCCCTGGGGATGACGGCGCGTCAGGTGGGCTGGATGTTCGCGGCGGAGGCCGCCCTCATCGGGCTGGCGGGCTCCCTCCTGGGGGTGCTGCTGGGCGTCCTCCTCGCGCGGGGGGCCCTGCGGGCGATGACGGTGACCATCCGGAACCTCTACGCCTTCCTCGAGGCGGGCCGGGTGGACCTCGATCCCCTGCTCCTCGCTCTCGCCGTGGGGGCGGGGACGGGGGTGGCGCTTCTCTCGGGGCTGGGGCCCGCCCTGGCGGCGGCCCGCGTCGCCCCCGCCGAGGGAGCGCGCGAGCTGGGGGCGGCGGGCGCGGGAGGGGCCCCGGACCCCCGCTGGCTCGGCGGGACGCTGGCGGGGGCGCTGCTCGCGGCGGGGATTGCCTTCGGGCTGGCGTGGCTCCCGGCGTGGGAGGGGGTGCCGGTGGCGGGCTACCTCGCGGCGGCCTCGGCCCTGGCGGCGGTGGCCCTGGCGAGCCCCGCGCTGGCAGCGGGAGGAGCCGCCCTCCTGCGGCGCCTGCCCGGCCAGGGGCGCACCCTCTGGCTCGCGGCCCACGGCCTGGGCCGGAACCCGGGCCGCAACGCCGCCACCATCGCCTCTCTCGCCACGGCCATGGCCATGCTGGCCAGCCTCGTCATCATGATCGAGAGCTTCCGGGGGACGGTGGCCGTCTGGACGGAGCAGACCCTGCGGGCCGACCTCTACGCCGCCCCCGCCTCGCGCTTCATCAAGGGCTCGGGGGCGAGCTTTCCGGAGGAGGCGCTCGGCCGGGTCCGCCGCATCGAGGGCGTGGCTGCGGTGGACGGATTCCGGAGCCTCCGCCTCCCTTGGCGCGGGGAGTGGATCAACCTCTCGGCCGGGGATCTCTCCGTCGTGGCGGAGCGCGGGCGGCTGCTCTTCCTCGAGGGCGAATCCGCCGAAATCCTGCGCCGTGCCCGGGAGCGGGGGGAGGCCGTCGTCACCGAGACCTTCGCCCTGCGCTTCGGGCTGAAGCGGGGGGACGTCATCCGGCTCCCCTCGCCGGGCGGGGAGGTGCCCCTCCGGGTCGCCGGGGTGTATCACGACTACACCACCGAGGGCGGGCACGCCGTGATCGATCGGGCGCTGCTCCGCCGCCTCTGGGGGGACCGGCGGGTGAGCTCCATGGCGGTCTATCTCGACGAGGGTGCGGACCGGGGGCGGGTCTCCCGCGAGATGGAGAGAACTCTCGACCCGAACATGGTCATCATCTCGAACGCGGGGCTCAGGGCCCGGGTGATGGAGGTCTTCGACCAGACCTTCGCCATCACCTACGCGCTCGAGGCGGTGGCCGTGCTGGTGGCCCTGCTGGGGGTGGCGACGGCGCTGAGCTCGAACGTGCTGGAGCGCCGCCGGGAGATCGGGGTCCTCCGCTCCCTGGGCCTCACCCGGCGGGGCGCCGCGGGGGCGGTGATGGGGGAGGCGGGGCTGCTGGGCCTCCTCTCGGCCCTCCTGGGCGGGGCGGCGGGGGCGGCGCTGGCCGCCATCCTCATCTACGTCATCAACAAGCAGAGCTTCGGGTGGACCATCCGCTACGGTTTTCCCTGGCTGGCGGTGGGGGGCTACCTTGGAGTGGCGGTCATGGCCGCCTTCGTGGCGGGGGCGGTGCCCGCCCGGGCGGCGGCCCGGGCCCCCATCGCCGCCGCGGTGCGGGAGGAGTGATGCGCCGCGCGCTGGCCCTCGCCCTGCTCTTCCTGGCGCTCCCCGCGCAAGCGGCCGAGGCCCCCCTCTGGCGGCCCGCCCGGCCCGGCTACGTCTACGGGTTCCCCCGCGACCACGGCACGCATCCGGCCTTCAAGACCGAGTGGTGGTACTTCTCCGGGCACTTGAAGGCGGAGGGCGGGGAGCGCTTCGCCTTCATGATCACCTTCTTCCGCTCGGGGCTGCGGCCGCCCGTGGCGGGCGAGGCGCCCCGGCGGAGCCGCTGGGCCCTGACCGATCTCTACCTCGCGCACTTCGCGCTGCTCGAGGCGGGGACGAAGCGCCACCGCCACACCGAGCGCTTCAGCCGGGGGGCGCTCGGGGAATCCGGCGCGGACCAGGGACGCCTGAACGTCTGGATCGGGGACTGGCGGGCGGAGGGGGAGAAGGACGGGTCCATCCGCCTCGCGGCCGAGGGGGTGGGGGCCCGGCTCGCGCTCTCGCTCGAGTCCCGGAAGCCTCCGGTCGTCCATGGGAAGGACGGCATCAGCCGGAAGGGGGAGGGCGAGGGGCGCGCCTCGCACTACTACTCCCTGACCCGCCTCGCGGCCCGGGGCGGATTGACGGTGGACGGGAAGGACTACCGGGTGGAGGGCTCGGCCTGGATGGATCACGAGTTCGGCTCGAACCAGCTCGCCCCCGGCCAGGCGGGCTGGGACTGGCTGAGCCTCCAGCTCTCGGACGGCCGCGAGCTCATGCTCTACCTCATGCGGCGCGAGGACGGCACGCCCGACCCCCACAGCAGCGGGACGGTGGTGGACGCGGACGGCCGGGCGCGGCATCTTCCCCGGGAGGCCTTCCGCCTCGAGCCCGCAGGGACATGGAAGAGCCCCGTGAGCGGAGCCGTCTATCCGATGGGGTGGCGGGTTCGGGTGCCGGGGGAGGGCATTGAGCTCCGCGTCATCCCCCTGGCCGAGGACCAGGAACTCACCACGGAGGGGAGCACCCGGGTGATCTACTGGGAAGGGGGCGTCGAGGCCGGGGGCCGATCGGGCGGCGTTTTCGTCACGGGCGCGGGCTTCGCCGAGCTGGTCGGCTACGCCGAGAAGGGCCGGCCCCGGTTTTAGCGGGGGTTAGGGCGGCCGGCGGCTTTCGCCCATGGGAAGACCCGAGAGCGAATTTCACCTTTGACCGGAACAATTCCTCGCGATAGGGAGTTTATCCTGATGAGTGGGAAGGGGAAGGTGGGCGTCATCGGCCTGGGCCTCATGGGCTCGGCCCTCAGCGGGAACCTGATCCAGAGCGGCTACGAGGTGAGCGGCTTCGACATCGAGCCGGCCCGGGTGAAGGAGCTGGAGGGCCGGGGCGGCCGGCCGGCATCCTCCCCCGCCGGCGCCGCCCGCGGAGCCCAGTTCGTGATCACCTCCCTTCTCTACAGCAGCACCGTGCGCGAGGTGTGCTTAGGCAAGGACGGCGTGGCGGAGGCGGCGGAGCCGGGCCTCATCGTCATCGACGCCTCGACCTCAAGCCCCGACGACTCGGCCGAGACGGCCCGCCTCCTCCGGGAGAGGGGCATCGGCTTCCTGGACGCGAGCCTGAGCGGGGCCAGCAACGACGCCTGGGCGCGCAGGCTGGTCGCCGTGGTTGGAGGGGAGAAGGCGGATTTCGAGCGGGCCAGGCCCGTCATCGATTGCTTCTCCCGCTCGGTCTACCACCTGGGCGCGAACGGGGCGGGGGCGCTCACCAAGCTCATCATCAACCACGTGCTGGGGCTGAACCGCCTGGTCCTGGCCGAGGGTCTGGTGTTCGGGATGAAAGCGGGGGTGGAGATGGAGACCCTGCTCGCCGTGCTCAAGGACAGCGCCGCCTACAGCAAGGCCATGGACCAGCGCGGCCGGATCATGATCGAGGCGGACTACGGGAACCCCGTCTCGCGCGTCCGCCAGCACCACAAGGACGTGCGGCTCATCCTCGCCCAGGGCCAGAAGCTGGGCGCCCCGATGCCGCTCGAGCAGGCGCACCAGCAGGTGCTGCAGGCGGCGGAGGTGAACGGCCTGGCCGACGCCGACACCGGAGCCATCATCGAGGTGCTGCGCCGCCTGGCGGGAATCCCCTCTCGCTGGGGAGGCTGAATGCCGACGCCCATCAAGCCCCCGGACCTCCGCTCGCTCATGGAGGGCGCCGCCCCGCACGCCGTCCTGGACGTGCGCGAGCCCATGGAGTTCCACGCGGAGCAGGTCTTCCGCGCGACGAACCTCCCCCGGGGGAGCCTCGAGTTCCGCATCGCCAAGCTCGTGCCGGTGAAGAAGACCCCCGTCGTCCTCGTGGACGAGGGAGGCGCGCGGGCGGGGCGGGCGGCCCGGACCCTCGAGGAGCTGGGCTACGCGGACGTCCGGCCGCTCGCGGGCGGCCTCGCCGCCTGGAAGGCCGCGGGCCTGCCCACGGTGAGCGGCACGAACGTGCCGAGCAAGGATTTCGGCGAGAAGATCCACGTGCAGGATGCCGTGCCCGAGATCGAGGCGAAGGAGCTCTACGAGCTGATCGGGAGCGGCGCCTCCCCCTGCATCTTCGACGCCCGGACCGAGGCCGAGTATGAGCGCTTCTCCGTGCCCACCGCGCGGAGCCTCCCCGGCGGCGAGCTCATCCTCCACGCCTGGGATCTCATGCAGGACCAGGGCACCCCCCTCGTCATCAACTGCGCGGGGCGCACCCGGAGCATCATCGGAGCCCAGACGCTGCGGCGTCTCGGCATCCCCTCGGCGCGGGCGCTGCGGAACGGCGGGATGGGCATCATGCTCGCGGGCCTTCCCCTCGACCGGGGCAAGCCGGGCGAGATCCCCGCTCCCTCGGAGAGGAGCCGGGCCTACGCCGAGGAGCTCGCGGCGCGCATCGCGGCGGAGGAGGGCATCCTCTTCGTCTCCGTCGGGGAGCTGAGGGCGCTCCTGGCCAGGGCGGACGAGGAGACGGTCTACCTCCTCGACGTGCGGCTCGCGCCGGAGTTCCGGGCGGGGCACATCCCCGGCGCCCTCTCCATCCCGGGAGGGCAGGCCGTCCAGCGCACGGACGAGGTGGTGGCGGTGCGGGCCGCCCGGGTCGTGACCTGCTGCGACGCCAGCGCGCGCGGGGTGATGACGGCCTACTGGCTCCGGCGGATGGGGCTCGGCGCGTCGGCCCTGCGCGGCGGCGTCGCGGCCTGGCGCGAGGCGGGGCTGCCCCTCCGGGAAGGGGAGGAGGGCGCCTCGGGCGAGAGCCCCGCCGAGGCGGCGGAGCCCCTGGGGCTGGCGGAGGCGCGGAAAGTCGCGCGCGGCCTGGCCCCCTCCGCGGCGCGGGTGGTGACGGCGATCTCGTACGTCATCGACGTGGACCCGAGCCCCGGCTTCCGGAAGGGCCACCTCGCGGGGGCATCCTGGGTGCCGAGGGGATGGCTCGAGGAACGGGCGAAGAAGCTCCTCAGGGAGAAGGAGACGCCCGTCCTCGTCACCTGCGCGGACGGCATGCGCTCGGCCCTGGCGGCCCGGGCGCTCGTCGAGATGGGCTACGCGCGCGCCGCCTATCTCGACGGGGGCAAGCGGGCCTGGGCGGCGGCCGGGCTTCCCCTTCAGGAGGGGGAGAAGGGACTCGACGAGACGCCCCAGGACGTGGCCCTGAAGCCCTACGACATCGGCCGCGAGGCGATGGAGAGCTACCTCTCCTGGGAGGAGGCCCTGGGCGGGAAGCACCGGCAAGGCTGAATGCGAAGGCCGTTGACGGCCTCGGCTCAGCCGGCCGGGACCCTGGGCGGTTCTTCCCTCTTGCCGGCTCGCTCCTCCCGCGCCGCCGCCTCGTTGTGCTCCCGCACCTGCCGCACCAGCACCCGGAAATCCCAGATCCAGATGACGGTCAGCACGGCGGTCACCAGGGCGGCCAGGAGGGCGAAGGGCCGGCTCCGGGCGAGCGCCTGGAGGTCCTCGGGCCGGAGCGGCCCAGCGACGAGCCGCACGCCGAAGGCGTGGAGGACAATGATCGCCGCCGCCGCCGCGCCCAGGGGGATGAAGAAGTAGGCGAGGAGGAGCTTCACCCCCTCGCGCCCCCGGCCCAGGTAGATCTTGTGCGCGGCCACGATGCCGAGGAAGAACCACAGCAGGAAGGCGACGAAGAGGGACTTGCGCTTCCTCGGACGGGGCGCGGTTTCCCCGGTCATGGCGGCGGCTCCTGGCGAGATGGCGGGAGCATGATAACCCTCGCTGACTCTCAAGAGAAGACAGGCCAGATCTGTAATGATTTCATTCCGGGTGCAGCGAGGCATCTGCTTCTGGATTCGAAATCACGGACGTTCGGCCGGTCCCGCGTAGGGGCGTATGGCAATATGCCCACGGATCGATGGGCCTCCGGTCATTGTAGGGGCGGTTCGCGAACCGCCCCTACACATGGGTCCTGCCATCGCTATTCCGTAAGCCGCAGGCACTGCGTCCCCAAAGCAGATTCCTCGGTCGCCCTCTCTTGGGTCCCCAGGCGGCGAGCCGCCTGGGCGGGCTCCCTCGGAATGACATCGGTTCACGATTCTCCCCCCTACCCCGCCTCGGCGTGGTGGGCGGTGAGGCGCTCGGGCAGGGCGGCGCCCCGCGCGAAGCGGTCCGGCGCGAGGGGGCCGATGTCCACGGAGCGGGCCTCGCCCTCCAGTATCCGCTCGGCCATGGCCTGGCCGATGGCGGGGCTGTGCTGGAAGCCGTGCCCGCTGAAGCCGGCGGCCGCGTGGAAGCCCTCAAGCCCGGCGAAGCCCCCCATGATGCCGTGGTTGTCCGGCGTCACCTCGTAGAGCCCGGCCCAGCCCCTCAGGATCCGCGCGCGCTCGAAGGCGGGGATTCGCCTCGCGGCGCGCCCGACGGCCCACTCGGCGGCCTCCCAGTCCACGCGCGTGTTGTAGCTGGGCTCCGCGTCCTGGGGGCCGTAGAGGATGAAGCCCTCCCCCTCGGGCTTGTAGGTCGTGTGCTGCCCAAGGTCGATGGTGAGCGGCATCCCGGGTGTGAGGCCGGGGACGGGCCCGCTCGCGAACACCTGGCGGCGGATGGGCCGGACCGGGAGCTCCACCCCGGCCATGCGGGCCACCTCGGCCGCCCAGGGCCCGGCGCAGCAGACGGCGCAATCGGTCTCGATGCTCCCCCGTGGCGTCTCCACCCCCCGGACCCTCGCGCCCTCGATGCGGATGCCCGTGGCCGGGGTCTCCTGGAGGATGCGGACGCCCAGCTCCCGGCAGCGCCGGGCGTAGCCCTGGACGGCCTCCTGGGGGCCCGCGTAGCCGTCCGCCCCGCAGAAGCTCCCCCCGCGCAGGTCGTCCGTCCGGATGAAGGGCCAGCGGCGGGCGATCTCCTCGGGCGGGAGGAGCTCGCTCGGCACCCCGAGGCGGGCGTGCAGGGCGCGGCTCTCCTGGAGGAGGGCCCAGTCCTCCTCCAGGCTGGCGAGCATGAGGTAGCCCACCCGGCGGAAGCCCGGGTCCACCCCGAACTCCCCGGCGAAGCCCTCCCAGCGGGGCAGGGCGGCCAGGGAGAAGCGCACGTTCACCTCGGTGGAGAAGTCCAGCCGGATGCCCCCCATGCAGGCACCGGTGGAGCCTTCCCCCAGGGCGCCCCGCTCGAGGAGGACGGCGCCCTTCATCCCGGCCCGGGCCAGGTGGTAGGCGACAGAGAGGCCCACCGCCCCCCCGCCGATGACGATGCAGGGGGAGGTGCTCGGGATGGTCATACGGGGACTCCTTCGGGCCGGAAGTCCCCTGAGTGTAACCCTTTTCGGCGGGAGGCGGAATCTTTTGGGAATCAGTGAATTGGGTCACGCTGGGCCCAAATTGACCTCTTGATCCCGGCCGCCGTCCCAGGTATCTTATTGGATTATTTGTACCAATACACACGGTTTGTTTCAGGATGAGATTGACTTGAATTAACTGCAGGTGTAGATTGCCTTAACAGTTTTGCTCCAATTGCCGCCGACGGCTCGTTAGTTCCAATAAGCGGGATTCCCACCTGATCCAAGCGGCACTCCGGCGTGGGGCCGGCCGCCGCGCTCCCTACGGACGATTGAGGACGCCGGATGCCGCCGCAGCCGCCGGACAGCCATTCGCGCTTTCTCCTGATCGAGGGCGAGGCGCGCATCCGCCGCCTCCTCTCCTCGATGCTCCAGGGGGCGGGGGCGAAGATCGTCCACAACATGCCCAACGGGAAGGCGGGGAAGGAGGTGCTCCTCAAGGAGCCCGTGGACGTGGTGGTGTGCGACTGGGGCGCCTCCGACACGGACGGCGTCGAGTTCCTCCGCGACGTCCGCACCTTCCCCCTCACCAAGTATCTCCCCTTCCTGATGATGAGCCGGGTCGGGCAGCTCAACGAGGCGGAGATCGCCGCCACCCGCGACTACGACGTGGACGGCCACCTCTTCAAGCCGATCACCCAGGAGGACCTGCAGCAGAAGGTCCGCGGCGCCGTCGCCCGCTACAACTCGATGGCCAAGGCCTACACCCACCTGGCCCGCGCCGCCGCCTTCATCGACATCGAGGACTTCGGCGAGGCCCGCAAGGAGATCCAGGCCGCCCAGCGGGAGGGCGCCGAGTCCCCCCGCGTGTGGAGCGAGGCGGGCAGCCTCCTCGGCGCGATGGACGCCCAGGCCGAGGCCAAGCAGTGCTTCCGCCGCAGCATCGAGCTCGACCGCACCTACGCCCGCGCCTACGACAGCCTCGGCGCCCTCCTCGAGGAGGAGGGGGACACGGCCGGGGCGGTGAAGTTCTACACCGCCTCCTCCCAGATCAGCCCGCGCAACCGGGACCGCCAGTTCTCCCTGGCCAAGACCCTGCTCGCCCAGGGGGACGAAGAGGGCGCGCGGCTGGCCATCCACCGGGGCATCGAGGCGGGGGGAGAGGCCTCCTCCCCGGCCGCCCGCAGCGCCGCCGCGGCGGAGTTCCTCATGGCGGCCGGGCGCGCCGACCTGGCGGAGAAGGAATACGCCTTCGCCCTCGAGGCCGATCCCGCCAACGCGCATTATTTCAACCGGCTGGGCATCGCCTTCCGGCGCCAGAAGAAGTACGCCGAGGCCGTGGCGAACTACCGCAAGGCCATCCAGGTGGTGGCGAACGACCCGGTCCTCTACTACAACCTGGCCATCGCCCAGGCCGAAGCGGGCGAGCTCACCCAGGCCATCGGCACCCTCCGCCGCGCCCTGGTGCTTGACCCCCACTTCGAGGCCGCCGAGAGCCTGCTCCGCCGGATCATGGGCCGGATGGAGGCCTCCAACTAGGCCTTCCGCCCCCCGCCTTTCCGGTCCCGGCATCGCTGGAAAAGCGGGCCCGCATTCCCCTATAATTCCACCTGGTCGGCCTGCCTCGCGCTCTTCCATCCCAGGGAGCATCGCATGGAAGAAGGCAGGAGACTGCCCCGGTACGCCTACAACTGGATCAGCGCGGCCGGGGCCCTCGTCGCGGCGCTGGCCCTCTTCGCCATCGTCTTTCTCTTCATCATCTCGATGTACCTCGGGACCGAGAACCCCTACCTCGGCATCCTGATCTACCTCATCCTGCCCATGATTTTGGTGGCTGGGGCGCTCCTCATCCCCATCGGCATGTACGTCCACTGGCGCGTCTGGCAGCGGACGGGCGAAGTGCCCTTCATGAGGTGGCCGCACCTGGACCTCAACATCGAGCGCCACCGCAACGCGACCCTCGCCTTCATCCTGGGCTTCATGGCCTTCACCCTGCTGGGGAGCGTGGGGACCTACCAGGCCTACCACTTCACCGAGTCCGTCACCTTCTGCGGGCAGACCTGCCATGCCGTGATGAAGCCCGAGTTCACGACCTACCAGCACTCGCCGCACGCCCGGGTGACCTGCGCCGAGTGCCACGTCGGGGCGGGCGCGGGCTGGTACGCCAAGTCCAAGATGCAGGGGCTCTACCAGGTCTACGCGGTGACGTTCAACGCCTTCCCGCGCCCCATCCCCACGCCCATCACCAGCCTGCGCCCGGCGCGCGAAACCTGCGAGCAGTGCCACTGGCCCCAGAAGTTCTATGGCGCCATGCAGCGCCGGTTCGACCACTACCGCTACGACAAGGAGAACACCCGCTGGACCCTCAACATGCTGCTGAAGGTCGGGAGCGGGAACCCCGCCACCGCCCAGGAGTCGGGCATTCACTGGCACATCAACCCGGCGGTGACGGTGGAGTACATCGCCCGGGACGAGAAGCGCCAGGACGTCCCCTGGGTGCGCGTGACGGACAAGCGCAGCGGGCGGGCCGAGGTCTTCCAGGATTCGGCCAAGCCGCTGACGAAGGAGCAGATCGCCAAGGCCGAGGTCCGGAAGATGGACTGCATGGATTGCCACAACCGGCCCAGCCACAACCTCTTCCCCCCGGACTACGTGATGGACCTGGAGATGTTCGCGGGCCGGGTCGACCCCTCCATCCCCCAGATCAAGCTGGCCACCGTCACGGCGATGGCGAAGGATTACCCGACCGAGAAGGCGGCCATGGAAGGCATCGAGCGGGAGATCGCGGACTTCTACAAGAAGAACCACGCCGGCTTCTACGGGCAGAAGAAAGACTTCGTGGACAAGGCCATCAAGGCCGCGCAGGCGGCCTTCCGCAGCAACATCTTCCCCGAGATGAGGGCCAAGTGGTCCTCCTATCCGAACGACATCGGCCACTTCATCTTCCCCGGCTGCTGGCGGTGCCACGGCGGGAAGCACAAGAGCGAGGGCGGCAAGATCATCACCCACAACTGCGACGTCTGCCACATCATCCTCTCCCAGGGCCCGGGGCCCCAGAAGGAGTTCGTCTCCTCCGAGCAGGGCCTTCCGTTCCAGCACCCCGTCAACGTCGGCGGGGCCGAGAGGTTCATCGGCTGCTTCAACTGCCACAAGGGGGTGAAGCCGTAGGGCGGTTTTCACAGGTCGGGCCGGCCCCTCTCCCGCGATGGGGAGGGGCCGTTTTTTTGGGGGGGGGACGATGTCAGGGCGGCGGCTGAGCGGCCTCCAGCGGGAGACGGATGACGAAGGCGGCTCCTTCCCGCGGAGCGCTCTCGGCCCAGATCTTGCCGCCGTGCGCCTCGACGATCCCGTGGGAGACGGAAAGCCCCAAGCCCATGCCCTTGCCCTCGGGCTTGGTGGTGAAAAAGGGATCGAAGATCAGGTGCAGGATGTCCGCCGGGATGCCCGCGCCGGTGTCGGCGACGCGGAGCTCCCACCACTTCCCGCCGTCCTCGCTCACCTTCCTGGAGGAAACCGTCAGCGTCCCCCCCTCCGGCATGGCGTCCATGGCGTTGCGGAGCAGGTTGAGGAACACGTGCTGGATCTGATTTTCGTCTCCCACGGCCCTGGCGGGAGGCTCCAGGAGGTCCCGCGCGATTTCGACGCCCGCGAGGCGGAGTTCCGGCTCCAGGCGCTTGACGCACTGCGAGAGGACCTCCTCCGGGGAGAACGGCTCCATCGCCAGCTTCTCGTCGCTCGAGAAGCGCCTCAGGTTGTCGCAGATCCGGGTGATCCGCTTCACGTTGCGGAGGATCACCCCCGCCGACTCCCGGACCGGCGTATCCTCTCCGTGCTCCCACTGGAGCCGCTGGGCGTGGAGGCCGATGATGTTGGCGGGGTTCAAAATCTCGTGGGAGGCCCCCGCCGTCAGCGTCCCGATGGAGGAGAGCTTCTCGGCCCGGACGAGCATCTTTTGGGTGCGCTGGATCTCGTCCAGGGATGCCGCCAGCCGGGAGCGCTCCTTCAGTATCTCATCGTGCTGCGAATTCAGGATTCCCTCCGCCCGCCGCACGACCAGGAGCAAGCACCCGTACAACGCCCCGAAGGAGAGGAAGAGGCCGAAGAAGAAATAGCCGGCGTTGGAGTTCACCTCGGCCATCAGGCCCGTCACGTCCGCGTACGTCTCGAACACGGCTTCGGCCGACTTTTTCTCCCAGCGGACGGGGATGTAGCTTTCGGCGATGAACCGGCGGACGGCCGTCCCTGAGATGCCGTTGAATCTCTCCTTCCAGCCGAGGATGGTGAGCGGTTTCTCCGCGCCCGAGGAGAGGAAACGGAGCACGTTCGCTTCCTCCCCCTGCCCGATCTCGCGCGCCTCCGTCGAGAAGACGACCCGCCCCTTCAGATCGTAGATTTTCACCTTGAGGATGGGGAGGTGCCGGGCGAGCTCCTGGAGGCTCCGGTGGATCTCTCCGGTCTCCGGGCGGTTCCTCAGGGCGACGGCGTCGAGGCGGCCCGCCGAGGCGAGGTGGGCGCCGTAGGGCGGCCAGATGGCGTGAAACACCGTGCGCGTCAGAAGCTCGTTCTGGCGCTCCGCCAGCAAGATGATGCCGCCCACGGCGAAGTGGCGGTAGAGGATCACCAGCGCGGCGATGACCAGCGCGAGGGCGACCGCGCTCAGGAGGGAAAAGTGCCGCAGCAGCCGGAAGGTCCTCTTTCCCGCCGGCCGGGCGGTCTCCATGGGGACCGTCATCTTGGCGCTCTCATTCTCCGGACGGCCCTCACTTTCCCGGGCGGGGGCGCCGCGGGGGCGGGTTTGAAGCCCGCCCCCGCTAGATATGCAAGACGGCGGCGGCCCCCGTAGGGGCAGGCCCCTGTGCCTGCCCCATCCCGAGGGCGGCCACGGGGGGCCGCCCCTACAGGCGTGAACTGCCTACTTCTCCTTGAACCGGAAGGGCCCGCCGTACTTCTTGAGGATGCGCTCGTAGTCGCCCTCGTAGAGGCGGTCGTACTCGGGGAGCCAGGCGTCGAGGTCGCCCTCGCGCCAGTACTCGTAGTCGTAGGAAAACTTGCTGGGCTCGGCGAGCCGCTTGTAGAGGGCCGGGTAGCGCTCGAAGATCTGGCCGGGGCGGCAGCCGATGGGGCGCCAGTTCGGGTCGTCGGGCTTGGAGAGGTTCTCCTCGTCGTAGTTGCGCGTGCGCAGGTAGCGCAGCCGCTCCATGTCGAGGTCCGTGATCAGCACGCCCCGGCTCTCGCGCAGCCCCTCCATGCGCTCGGGGCCGGCGGCGAAGGCCCCGCCCACGATGGACTGCTCGTAGTCGAAGCCCTCCACCTTGTAGAGGTTCTGCGTCACCAGCACGTAGAAGAGGTTCTCGGCCGCCCGCGAGCGCGCCACGCAGCGCCAGGTGTCCCGCAGCGCGTAGCCCGTCTGGCTGTGCATGCCGTGGATGGGCGAGACGATGATCTCGGCCCCCTCGAGCATGAGCAGGCGCGGGAGCTCCGGCACCCAGAGCTCGCTGCAGATCTGGAGGCCGACCCGCCCCAGGTCGGTCTCCACGCAGCAGGGGCCCTGGCCCGGGAGGAGGTGGGCCTTGCCGCCGTAGAGGTAGGCGTTGAGCGGCGGGGTGTCGGGCTGCTGCCGGCAATAGCAGGCGAGCTCCTTGCCCTCGGGGCCGAAGAGGCGGAGCGTCAAGAGGTGGGCCCCCGGCATCTTGCTCTCGACCACGTTGCCCGCGATGATGTACATGGCGTGCTGCTTGGCCTTCTTCTTGAGCTCCTCCACCGGGTCGAAGGGGAACTTCTTGTTGTCGAGCGGCCCCGTCATCGGCCCGGGGTAGCCCTCCGGGTAGAGCAGGAGCTGGGCGCCCTTCGCCGCCGCCTCGTCGGCGTAGGCCACGGCCTCCTCGGCGTTGCGCCACTCCTCCTCGCCGTAGCGGGACTCGGGCAGGACGATCCCCACCCGGACGTGCGCGGCACGGTACGTCATGATCGGCGACTCCCCCTGATACGGGAAAATGGGACCCTGCATTCTGAAATAATAGGCAGTTCCCCGCCTCGCCGTCAAATTCCATCCCATCCATGGCAGGGGAAAGTCGCCTCGCCCGGGAGGGCGGGGCGGGCGCTCGGCGGGCGGGCTGGGGCGGGACGGGGGGAGTTTCCTCGGGATCCGGATCTTCCTCCTCCGGGTCATCCTCTTCGAGGTCCGGGCCGTCCTCTTCCGGATCATCCTCCTCCGCCTCCAGCCCCAGCATCTCGCGCAGCCTCGCGCCGAGGTCGGGGAGGGGCGGGCGGGCCGCTCGCCCGTGGAGGTCTTCGTGCCGGGAGTGGCCGTCGGCATTCGAATTCCGCCACGTCTCCCACCGGTGGCGGTCGGCATCCGCCTCGGCCCGGCCCAGGCTGCAGACGAGGAGGGCGAGGCGGTCCGGCGGGAGTTTTTCCATGGCCTCGGGCGCCAGGGCGGCCGCCGCCTCCACCGCCCGGACGAGGAGCATCCGGCGGGCCGCGCCCGCCACGTTCCGGCCCGAGGCGGGCGCCGTGCCCCCGGCCAGGGCGCGGGCCAGGCTCTCCGTCATCTGGGCGCGCTCGGCGGCCTCGACGAGCCGGTGGTAATACCGGGACACCGACTCTTTTGACACGTTTTTTCCCTCAATATCCGTTATTATCCGTGACGCCTCTGTCAGCGTGCCCCCGTTGAGCAGGCACTCCTTCACCGCCCCCTCGGCCTTGCTCCCGGCGATCTTCCCCGCCCGCCGCTTGCGGGAGCCCCGGTCGGGGCCGCGCTTCCGTCCTTCTCCCATCTCCGCTTCTCCTCTCCGGCCGCGACGCGCGGCCAACGCCAAGCCCGGCCGCGACATGCGGCCATCGCCAAGATAGGCCGGGGGGAGGGAAAGCCCGTTACCGCAATTTCGCGCAAATCGCAGCAATTTCATGGATGGGGGGAAAATGGCAGTGAAACGGAGGTTTCTTTTTGGCCCTCCCTCGCGCACCTGAACCCGACGTAGGCGTGGCCGGCGCGGAGGCGCCGGGGGCTCATGGCCTCGCGGTGGGTGGCGGCGCGGGGGCCGCGCGCGCATAGGCCGATTCGGCCGGACGGGTCCGGTTTCGGGTGGTGTAGAATGCCCCCCTGTTCACCTGTTCAACCCGGGGCGCCCGGCTTTTCTCCCTGTGCCCGGCGGCGCCCCGCGCGCGAAAGAGGAGGCTCGGCCATGGTTCCCAGCAAGAAGGTCTGTCTCGCGATCCTGGAGAGGATGCTCGCGATCCGCCACTTCGAGGGCCGGGTGGCGGAGCTCTACGGCGCCGGCCGCCTGCCCGGCTTCGTCCACCTCTCCTTGGGCGGGGAGGCGGCCGCGGCCGCCGTCTGCGCCTGCCTGCGCGTGGACGACCACATTATTTCCACCCACCGCGGCCACGGCCACTCGATCGCCAAGGGGGCGGACCTCAAGGGCATGATGGCCGAGCTCTTCGGCAAGAGCACCGGGCTGTGCAAGGGGAAGGGCGGCTCCATGCACATCGCGGACGCGCGCGTCGGAATGCTGGGGGCGAACGGGATCGTCGGGGCCGGCTTCCCCATCGCCGTCGGGGCGGGCTTCAGCGCCCAGTACCGGGGGACGGACCAGGTGACGGTGTGCTTCTTCGGGGACGGCGCCTCGAATCACTCCACCTTCCACGAGGGGCTCAACCTGGCCTCGATCTGGAGCCTTCCCGTCATCTTCCTGTGCGAGAACAACGGCTGGGCCATCTCAATCCGCCAGAGCGAGCACCAGCGGGTGGAGAACGTGGCGGACCGCGCCTCCGCCTACGGCGTCCCCGGAGCCAGCGTGGACGGCGGCGACGCGATTGCGGTCTACGAGGCCATGAGCGAGGCGGTGCGCCGGGCCCGGCGGGGCAAGGGGCCCAGCCTCGTCGAGTGCCGCATCGAGCGCTGGCGGGGGCACTTCGAGGGCGACCCCCAGGCCTACCGCTCCAAGAAGGAGAATGAGGTCTGGCGCGACAAGTCCCGCGACCCGCTGGAGCGCTTCAAGAAGACGCTCCTCGGCCGCAAGCTCTTGACCGCCGCGCAGTTCGATCAGATGGAGGAAGAAGTGCGCGCCCGCATCGAGGAAGCGGTCCGCTTCGCGGAGGAGAGCCCTCTCCCCGCCGCCGAGGCGGCCCTGGAAGACCTCTACGCCCCGCGTCCGTGACCCCATCCGGGAGAGCGCATCATGCGTGAGATCACCTTCAGCCAAGCCCTGAACGAAGCCCTGATGGAGGAGATGGGGCGCGACAAGACCATCTTCGTCGCGGGCGAGGACGTGGCCCGCTTCGGGGGCATCTTCGGCGTCACGGCGGGGCTCCTCAAGAAGTTCGGCCCCAAGCGGGTGAAGGACACCCCCATCAGCGAGTCCGCCATCGCGGGCCTCGCGCTGGGCTCCGCCCTCACGGGGCTGCGGCCGGTCGTCGAGATCCAGTTCATGGACTTCCTCTGCTCGTGCATGGACGAGGTGGTGAACCAGATCGCCAAGACGCGCTACATGTACGGGGGCGCGGCGAGGGTGCCCCTCGTCATCCGCACCCAGGGCGGCGGGGGCTTCGGCGCGGCCGCCCAGCACTCGCAGACCCTCGAGGCGTGGTTCGCCCACGTGCCCGGCCTCAAGGTGGTGATGCCCGGCACGCCCCGGGACGCCAAGGGGCTGCTCAAGAGCGCCATCCGTGAGGACAACCCCGTGCTCTTCGTGGAACACAAGGCCCTCTACCAGGCCAAGGGCCCCGTGCCCGAGGGCGACTACACCATCCCCCTCGGCGAGGCCGAGGTGAAGCGCAAGGGGCGGGACCTGACCATCGTGGCCTATTCGCTCATGCTCGGGCGGGCGCTGGCGGCGGCGGAGAAGCTGGCCGGAGAGGGGATCGAGGCCGAGGTGGTGGACCCTCGGACCCTGAGCCCCCTCGACGCGGAGGCGATCGTGGAGTCCGTCCGCCGGACGCGGCGGCTGCTCGTCGTGCACGAGGCGCCCCTCACGGCGGGCCTGGGGGCCGAGATCGCGGCCCTGGCGGCCGAGCGCGCCTTCGGCGCCCTCGCGGCCCCGCCCAGGCGGCTCGCCTGCCCGGACGTCCCCCTCCCCTTCGCGCCGGTGATGGAGAAGTTCTGCATCCCAAGCGAGGAAAGCATCGCCGAGGCGGCGCGGGGGCTGTGCGGGGAGCGAGCCGCGCGGGCCTAGCCGGGATATCTCGCAACGTTGTTCATCTCGGGAAGGGCTGGGATTTGTCCCCTCTCCCTCCGGGAGAGGGTAGGGTGAGGGAGGAATCTCAGCGCGCGGCTTTTCCCTCACCCCCTTCCCCTCTCCCGGAGGGAGAGGGGCGGAAGCCCCTCGGATTCCGTTTTCAGGCGCTCGCTCAGTGAACAACCTGTTCAGGCTTCACACCTAGCCCTCCCTGGCGCAGCGGAAGCCCACGTAGGCGTGGCCCGCGCGGACGCGCCGGGGGCTCATGGCCTCGCGGTGGGTGGCGGTGCGGGGGCCGCGCTGACCCAGGGTCAGGCCCCCGCGCAGGACCATCTCCTCCTCCAGCGTAAAAGCCTCGCGCCCGTCCCCGGGCCGGTAGGGGTAGGGCCGGCGGGCCGAGCGGGTCCACTCCGAGAGAAACGCCCCCATGTCCAGGACGCCGTAGAAGCTCGCGCCCCCGGGCAGGCTCCCGGCGGGGGCGGCGTCCCCATGATGGCGGGCCGTGTGGGAGGTGCGGGGCGAGGGAGGTTCATTGCCCCAGGGGTAGAGCCTCCCGTCCGTCCCCCGGGCGGCCTTCTCCCACTCGGCCTCGCTCGGGAGGCGCTTGCCGGCCCAGGCGCAGTAGGCGGCGGCTCCCCTCAGGCTGGCCTCGGAGGCGGGGTGGCGCTCGAAGCCCGGGTCGGCCGCCCACCGGCCCTCCTTCCGGTGGATGCGCGCGTCCTCGTCCTCCTCGTCGAAGTAGCGCTCCCCCCGGGGGCCCCTCGATCCATTCGCGTTCAGGAAGCGGGCGAAGTCCGCCTGGGTGACGAGGGTCCGGTCGATCCAGAAGGCGGGGAGGGTGAGGGTGTGGGGCGGGGCCTCGTCCGGGGGGCCTCCCTCGCGCCCCATGGCGAAGGGCCCCGCGGGGACGAGGATCATCCCGGCGGGAGGGTCCACAGGCGCGGCGGGGGCCGGGGGGGCGAAGAGCAGGGCGATCGCCATCCAGAGGACGAGCCGCGCGCGCATGAGGGGTCCCGAAGGAGAGATCAGGCGGGCATTCTAGCGGATGGCGCGCGCGCCCTCCATCGGCCTTTTGCCCCTCGCCGCGTCTGTCGCGCCGCCTGTAGGGGCGGTTCGCGAACCGCCCCCGCGAAGATCCAGCCACTGCGGATTTCGGGCATGGCCGGGGCGAATGGCGTTCGCCACTCACCACACCCATCATGCAGTTTCATGTAGGGGCGGCCCCCCGTGGCCGCCCTGGAAGACGGGGCAGGCACGGGGGCCTGCCCCTACGGGAGCACGCGGCCGTGGGGGAAGGCCCTCCCCCCGTTCCTCTTCACCCTGGCTTTGGCGTCGAGGCGGGCAGGAGGCGGATGAATGGATAGATGAAAGGGCCTTACCCGTGCCTCGCGTCCATCGGAAGGTTCAAGAGATAGAGATTCGCCAGGGTGAAGAGGAGGATGAGGGCGAGATAGGGCCAGGGGCCCCTGAAGGAAAACGACGCCGCGCCCCACTGGGCTGTGGAGAGCCGGCAGGCCGTGTAGAGGCTGTAGAGGAGCGCGGCCAGCAGGATGAGGGTCTGCAGGGCCTGGAGGACGGGCAGCTCCAGCCAGGGGCCGGGGCTGAAGTCCGGCGCGCCGATGAACCAGGGGGTGAAGAGGTTCACCGTCTTCTGGAGGACGGGGACGGCGAGCGGCCCCTCCAGGAAGAGGTGCGGCAGGTTGTGCGCGAGGTGCATGGCCAGGCCCAGGGGCAGGAAGGCGTAGCCGTAGCGCACGAAGAGCTGGCGGGGCGAGGCCTTCCCGGGCCGGCCCGCCAGCCGCCAGGTGAGCCAGCCCGCCCCGTAGACGGCGAGGGGGACGAGGACCACCGAGGCCGAGAACACGAGGGTGTAGGTGAGCTTCTCGGCCCGGGCGTGGTCCGCCAGGGCGCCCCAGGGCAGGTAGGCGGTCAGGGCGTCCATCCAGCCGTGCCAGGGGGCGACCATGTGCCCGGCGGCCATCCCGGCCACGGCCACCATGGCCACGGCGAGGAACGCCTCGTCGAGCCTCCGGGTGGCGGCGGCCCACAGGTCCTTGCCGAAGGCGCGGAAGCGGAGCGCGAGGTTATCGCGGTCGCAGGTCTTCAGGCACTCCCCGCAGTAGATGCAGTAGGCGTTCGAGTCCATCCGCTGGGGGAACTCGAACATGGGGCAGCCCCGGCCGAGGTCGCTCCCGGTGTAGCAGCACTTGTCCGGGTCCTCGCGACAGACCCGGGCGCTCTTGGCGCGCAGCTCGACGGGGGCCGCCATCGAGTAGAGGGCGATGACCCCGCCGATGGGGCAGACGTAGCGGCAGAAGGTGCGCCGGGCGAAGAGCGCCCCCATGAGCAGGGCGGCGGCGAAGAAGGCGAGGAGGACCCAGGCGGTGACGTAGGGGCTCTTCACGATGCCCCAGTAGCCGTCCGCCCAGGTGAGGAGGAGGAAGAGGGCCGTCGCGGGCCACAGCGTGCGGAGCCTGCGGGGGAGCTGGCGCGAGGCTCCGCTCCAGCGGTTCGCCCACTCGTTCACGGCGCCGATGGGGCACATGACGCACCACAGGCGCCCCGCCAGGATGAAGGTGAAGATCACGCCCGCCCACCACAGCGTCCACATCAGGAGGGTCGCCAGGTTGCGCGAGGACTCGGGCGTGTCCACGAGCCCCAGCCAGATGATGAGCCCGAAGCCCAGGAGGAAGGGCGCCTGGAGGACGGGCTGCCACCAGGGGCTGCGGAGCGCCCGCGCGAGCCAGGGGAGCGAGAGGAGGTCGAAGGGCCCCGTCTCGAGCGGGGGGCGGAGGTGGCGCACCCTGAGCGCGTAGCCCGCGAGGACGAAGCTCAGGAGGGCCGCGCCGAGGGAGACCCACAGCCGGAGGTTCAGGCCGGCCGGCTTGCTCACCTTGAAGGGAAGCTGGGTGAGGAGCACCTCCGGCCGGCCCTCCCCGCCCGGCAGGAGGAGCGCCACCTGGAGGAGGTGGGGCCCGGAGAGTACGGGCCGCAGGCTCACCAGGTAGTGTCCCGGCTCCGTGCCCTCCGGCGCGGCGGAGAAGCCGCTCAGGTCGGGCCGGCCGTCCGGCCCCCACGTGAGGAAGCTCCCCGGCGGGGGGGATGCGTGATCGGTCTTGCCGCCGTGCTCGCCGTGGCCCGGGGCGGGCCTGTCCCCGTTCGGGGAGGGAAGCTCGCGGAAGCCCTGGGGGATGCGCGGGGCGGCCAGGACGCGCGCCCCGGCGAGGGGGGCGCTCTTCTCCAGGTCGATCACCCGCAGGACGACGTAGATGGGCTCGTCCGAGCGGACGATCTCGTCCTTGTTCTCGATGAGGAACTGGTACCGCCCCACCACGGCGCCGAAGTCGGCGTCCGTGGGGATGTGGGAGACGGTCCCGTGCGCCAGCGCCAGGGCGGGGGCGAGGAGGAGGGCGGCGAGGAGCGCGCCCGCCCGGATGATCGCCGGCATCTTCATCCGCTCCCCCCGGCAATACAGAAATCCGATGGAGGTCCCCGTATCCCTGTCATTCCGAGCGCCGGAGGCGCGAGGAATCTGCTTTTCAAAAGCAGATTCCTCGGTCGCTGCGCTCCCTCGGAATGACATGGTTCGTCTGTTGTGCAATCGTCCCTAGTTCGCGTACCGCCGGTCGAGCTCCGCCTGGATCTGGGCGATTGACTTGCCCTGCTTGGTCATCTGCGACGCCACCAGCGCCGTCTCGGTGCAGACCCCTCACCCGGCGGCGTGGCTGTCCACGAAGCAGGAGAGGTTGCTCTTGTGGCCGGAGTTCTCGATGCACCTGCACCAGCAGTAGAGCTGGTCGAGGATTTGGGGGATCTCCTTCGCCACCTGGTAGGCCTGGGCCACCACCCCGGTGAAGAGGGCCGGGGAGAGGGTGGGCCGGCGTTCCCCGCCCGGCACCCGGGCCTTGAGGGCCGCGGGGTCAATCTTCGAGGGCGGCGCCATCCAGTAGAAGACCCCCCCGGCCAGCCCGAGGGCGGCCAAGAGGCCGGCGGCGATGCGCGCCCCGGACGCCTTTTTCGCCTGCGGCTTGTGTTTCTTCTTGGTCATCCATGTTCCTCCCGGCTCACGTTGGGTTTCCTGGCATTGGCCCGCCCAATTAAGATATGATAATCCGAATTACTCGGCAATCCTTTTTGACCGGCCGGCCCCCAATATTGAAAAGATAGGCGAATGTTTGACGAAAAAAAGGGGGGCGCCCGGGTTTCCCCGGTGGACACCCCCCAGTCGGAAGCTGGATGTGGAATCCAAGCACGTCATTCATTCCGTGTTTCCATTCGTAGGGGCGAGGCATGCCTCGCCACTACAGAATCGGCCCTGGCGCCGCGGCCCCTCACCCCCAGCCCCTCTCCCGGAGTGAGAGGGCGGAACCCTGCCGGGAGTACGCCGGGGAACAGGCACATGAGCGGGCAACTTGTTTCGATTTCACGGCTACACCAGGGGAAGGGCGAATTCCTCCTCCTCCCGGCCCGCCTGAACCACGCGGCCTTCCTTGATGCGGATGGCGAAGACGGGGCAGGGCGCGTGGCGGAGCACCTCCTCGGTCACGCTGCCCACGAACACGCGGTTGAGGCCGGTGCGGCCGTGGGTGGCCATGACGATGAGGTCGAAGCCGCCGCTCCCGGCCATCTGGATGATGTCCTTGGCCGGCTCGCCCCACAGGAGCAGGGCCTTGCACTTCCGGCCCCCGCCCGCCTGCCGGAGCATGTCCTCGAGCTGGTAGGTGAGGCGGGCCCGGGTGTCCTCGCGGAACTTGCTGAGCTGGCCGGTCCGCGCGCCGTCGTGGGCGAGGGGCGGGAAGGGGGACTCGTAGGCGGAGTGGGGGACGTAGTCGGACTCCCGCGCCACATGGAGCGCCACCACCTCGGCCTCCCACTTTTGGGCGATGTCCACGCCCGCCTGGAGCACGCCCGGGCTGATGGGCGAGAAATCGATTGGCACGAGGATCCTGCGGGGCTGGAAGATTCTCATATCGCGTTGTCCTTTCTCTCTTGCGTGGAGGCGGCTATCCGCTACCAAAGGAACTCCTCGTCCCCGTCTTCTTCCTCGAGGAGGACGGCGTCTCCCGGGCGCACCCGGCCGTACACCTTCACCCCGGCGCTCTGGCCGGGGAGCGCCTTCAGCACCCGGCGGTGGTCGATCTCGAGGGTTTCGACGGGCTGGGCCAGGTCGGTCGTGTGGCCGGCGATGTGCACCCGGTCGCCCACCCGCAGCGGCTCCTCCAGCTCGAGGGCGGCGACCCCAAGCCTCTTGTAGTAGTGGGTGATCCTTCCGATGCGGTGCTCGGTCATTGGCTTCCTCCTTCAGTATTCCCGCGGGTCACGCACTGCGGGAAACGGCACGTCCGGACGGCGATACTCTCCTTCCCGCTGGAGCGCGCCTGGAACCGGCAGTCCCACGCCAGGGCATGCAGCGTTTCCCAGACGCCTTCCGGCGTCCCCCAGTCGCTCCAGTGGGCTTCTTCGAGCGTGGCCACGAGCAGGGCGTCCGGCTCCCGGGCGAGCACCTGGCTGGAGAGGTTGAAGGGCTCGATCCCCCCGAAGGCCCGGTCGCACTCCCGCTTCCACGCGCCCTGCCGGCGAAGCCCCAGATAGAGCGACACGCCCTCGGCGGCGCGGGGGTGGCGCCTCGCGATCAGGCGGTGCATGGAGCCCGCGTTCCCGGCCATGATGAAGGTGTTCCAGAGCGCGCCCCCGGCGAGGAGGTCCCGCGCGGCCTCCGGGTCCGGCTTCTCCGCGAAGCGGGCGACGCGGCGCAGGGGGGCGGGGCTCCGCCGCACCAGAGCCCCGGGGAGGATCCATCCCATGCCGCCGCGCGGCCCCGTGGGGCGGGCGGCGAGGAGGATGGCGGCCTCCTCCCCCGCGTCCTCGAGGGCCGAGAGCGCCCGCGCGACGGAGCGCCTCAGTCCCCATTCGGGAAAAATGAAGTGGTCTGTGGGAAAGCTCAGGAAGGTAGCGGCCGGGTCGCGCTCCAGCAGGAGGGCGAGGGCGAAGAGAAGGGCGGGCCCCGTGTCCAGGCCCCGGGGCTGGATGAGGAAGTTCTCGGCCGGGACGTCCGGGAGCTGGGCGAGGGCCCAGCGCTCCTGCCCCTCGGTGATGACGACGAGGGTGCGGTCCGGCGAGGCGTGGGCGAGCGCCCGGCCGTAGGTGTGCTGGAGCATGGAGCGGGTTCCGATGATGGTGGCGAACTGCTTGGGGCGGCGGTCCGCGTGGAGCCGGCCGACGAGGCAGGAGAGCCTCTGCCCCTGGCCCCCCGCGAGGAGGATGGCCCAGGCCCGGCCCTCGGGAGCGGGACAAGCGCACGGATCGGTTTTCGGCTCCTGGAGGAGTGCTTCCACGGCCGGGGGCATGGCGGGCGTTCCCCTGCGGCGGCGTGCCGGAGCGGGGCCTTCGGAAGCGAAGGCGCGGGGGCCGGCCCTCGCCCAGGGGAAAAGCAAACCCGGTGCCGCGGGCGGCCTGGGGCGGGAGGATTCCGGAAGCCCGATTCGACGCGCGGGGCGGCGCGAATCGGGAGAGGCCCCCGTCCGCCCCGGCGCCCGCCCGTCGGCCAGGGGCAAAATGCCCTCAAGCCGGCCGCATCGTGCGGCATCCTGCGCCAGGGCCGGAAAACCGGACCCTTGCCGGCGCGGCGGGAGGGAAAAAGGACGCATGGGATTTCCGCTCCCGTCCGGAATCGGCGGGCCGGGCCGCCCGGGAGGCACGCGGCTTGCTCATTTTCGTGGAGGGGGGCCCCTCGCCTGGAGCGGCCGGGCCCCCGCCCAGGGCCGTCACCGGGAGGCTGGCCATGAACCGGGGGAAGGACTCGTTCGAGATGGTGTGGCGCTGCCCCAAGTGCGGGCGCGTCTTCCGCGAGCACGTCTTCGAGGCCGCGACCGGGGAGGGCGGCCCCATCTGCAACCATTGCGCGGTGGAGCTGGTGTGGGTCGCGGCGGAGAAAGACCGGTCGGCCGCCGCGAAGAACGAACGGCTCTCGATGGACCTGCCGATCGGATGAGGGGGGCGCGGCCTCGAAGCGAGCGCCGTTGACCGCGCGTGAAGCCGCCCGACGCCTCCGCCCTCCGGGGCGGGGGCGGTTTTTTTCGCCCCGGGCTCGCAGGTAGCGCGAATTTCACTCACGGGCATACCGCAATCCGAAGCTCGGAGAAATTGGCGGGAACATCGGAGTTGGAGGCACCACCATGGCCGGTGCATTCCCGAATTACGCAGCGGGCTCGAATCGGATAAAACAAACGCAGACGGCGATGCCGGTTATCTCGTAACAGAAGGGATGAATGATGGTGGAGGCATAGATCCGCCGCCCATCCTTGTGGAGGCGGTCGCTGCTGAAGCGCGCAATATTCCCCCGAACAATGGCGCCATGGACGCCAGGGTAATACCCTCTCTTGAACTTTGGCTGTTGCTCCGGAGGAACCAGGAGGGAGACGATTGACTGGCCGAGGGCTTCCCGTTCCGTATAGCCAAAGAAATTCTGGGCTCCCCGGCTCCAGAAGACGATGGTTCGGGCGGCATCCGTGATGCAGGTGACGGAGCTTTCGTTCAACATCTCGTGCATGAACCGTATGCACCGGCGTATTTCTATGGTGGTTTTATTTCCGCAGACCAGCTCATCCATGATCCGCACGAGGATTTGGCCCAAGAATATATCCGGGCCCTCGAACCGATATGCACCCTCCTTCTCCGCGGCGTACAGAAGGCCCGCGGTCCAATCGCGCAGAGGGAGCGGGATAGAGAGAAAGGATTCGCCCCACGTCTTATCCATCCCAATGAGTGGCCGGGGCATATCGAGCAGTTCCCGAACCCTGCCGGAAGAAATGGATGGAGGGAAAGCGGGCAAGCCCGAGGAATCTCGAGCCGGGATGAACTCCACGGAGGTGCGGGGATCTCTTAAAAGAACCCAGGTTCCATAACGGGCGCGCAGGAGCTGAATTCCTGGATCGATGACTTCCTGAAAGAGCCCGACGAAAGTCTCGTTACGGATTCTTAACATCCACCGGATTTCCGCAGCGGCATTCCGCAACAGAAGCTAGCAAATTGGCGTGCCTTGACAAGATTGAGTACGTTACACGCGCAAACGACTCAATCTTATTTTTCACGCGCTTCTCGCCCCTTCGGCCCGCCAGGAGCTGCCGACCGCTCTTCGCGGTTGCCGATTTCGCGGTATAATGCATTCCCTCGAAGGAAATCCCCGCATGCGGTCGCCGGCCGCGACAGCCCTGGGAGGGACCGCCATGATCCGCACCCCGGTTTGCGATCTGCTGGGCATCACCCACCCCGTCTTCCTCGGCGGGATGGCCTCGGCGAGCTCCGCCAAGCTCACGGCGGCGGTCTCGGAGGCGGGAGGGCTCGGCACGGTCGGCGCCACGCCGATGGGCGCCCAGGAGCTGAGGGAGACCTGCGCCGCCATCCGCGCCGCGACCGGGAAGCCCTACGCCCTCAACTACCTCGTCTTCCGCCTCCAGGAGGAGGGCTTCGCCGCCGGCCTGGCCGAGCGCCCCGACGTCATGGCCTTCGCCTGGTGCCGCCGCGAGACGCCCCTCAAGCCCTACTTCGACCGGGCCCGGGACGCGGGCTCGAAGGTGATGTTCATGGCGGGGCGGGTGGACGAGGCCCGGCGCGCGGCCGAGGCGGGGGCGGACGTGATCGTGGCGCAGGGCTCCGAGGGGGGCGGCCACGTGGGCTGGATGGGCTCGCTGCCCCTCGTCCCCATGATGGTGGACGCCGTCTCGCCCGTGCCCGTGCTCGCGGCCGGGGGGATCGCGGACGGCCGGGGGCTCGCGGCCGCGCTCTGCCTGGGCGCCCAGGGCGCGCTCATCGGCACCCGCTTCCTCGCGACGGAGGAGTCGCCGCTGCCGCAGTCCTTCAAGGAGGTCATCGTGCGCAGCGACGGGCACGACACCGTGCTGACCGAGATCCCCGACATCGCCTCGGGCCAGGTGTGGCCGGGGGCCATGGCCCGGGCCTGGCGCAACCGCTTCATCGAGCGCTGGGCGGGGCGGGAGTGGGACTTGAGGCAGTGCCGGGCCGAGGCCTTCGCCGCGGTCCAGGAGGCCCGCAAGCACGGCGACCCGCAGGAGGCCTCCATCCTGATCGGGCAGGACGCGGGCCTCATCCGCGCCGTCCTGCCGGCGGGGGAGGTGGTGCGGCGCATCGTCGAGGAGGCGGAGGCGATCCTCTCGGAGCGCCTGCCCGGCCTCGTGCAGGTCTCCGGCGCCGGCGAGCGCCCGGCGCCCTCCGCCGGCCCCGCCCCCGGAGAGCGGCCCGTGCAGCCGGTGTGAAAAAAGAAGCCCCGGCCTCGCGGCCGGGGCTTCCAGGTGTCTTGACGGAAACCGGGACGCGCCCCCTCCGGGCGCTACTTCCTCCCCTCGTAGCGGTGGCGGTTGCCGGTTTCGTTGCCGGGATAGTCCCAGGTGGACCATTCCTTGAACGATTTCTCCTCGTCAAAGAGCGTACCCACCTCAGAGTGGATGGCCGAGCACCCGCTGAGAGCGCCCAGGGCGACGACGGCGATGAGGGCCTTCGTCCATGCCATGGCGGCTTTCATTATTTCTCCTCGTTGTGAGAGAAAGTAACGTAAAGGAAAGGTAAGGCAGAATCGGGCCGCGGGCAATTGATTTTTCGGGGAAAAGGGGGAAAAGCCGGCGCCTAGTCCCGCGTCTCCTCGCCCCGGTCGATGCGGCCGAGGTTCTCCAGGAAAAGCTCCCGCTCCGCGTCGTCCGCGAAGCGGATGGAGGGGACGGCCCGCTCGCGCCAGTGCCTGCGGCCCGCCTCGTTCATCCCCTCGTAGAGGGTGAGGGCGTCGTCCAGCTCTTTCCGCATGGAATTCTCCTTGGATTCGCGGCGGCGGGGCCGTGCATCGGATTCGCGAATCCATGTAGGGGCGGTTCGCGAACCGCCCCTATAGAGGCGAACTGGGATGCGTGTCCGCAGGGGCGTCTTGGGTCTGTGCAGGGGCAACCTGTGCCCGCCCCACGGGGGGCCGCCCCCGCGGCAGGCCGTCCCCTACGGTCTCCGCAGCGTCAGCATCACCCAGCGGTGGGCGAAGCGGATCTCCCCGCCCTCCACCCGCAGATCGATCCCGGCCGCGGCGCCCCGCCGGGCCAGGGCCTCCATCACCGTCCGCACCGCCGCGGTGCGGGCGGGGGCGTTGGCGATCCGGGCCCACTCCCCGAACTCCCGCCCGGCCTCCCACCTCGATTCCGAGACGATCCCGAAGCCCGCCTCCCGGACGAGCGCGAGCAGTTCGCTCCGGGGGAGCGCCCGCACGTGGGAGGGATCGCGCAGCACTTCCAGCGCGTTGTGGAGGGCGGCCTCCCCCGGGTCCTCGGACGCCACGAAGTCCGCCACCACGGCGGCCCCCCCCGGCTTGAGGACGCGGAGCATCTCGCGCAGGGGCGGAGCCGGGTCGGGAAAGTGGTGGAGCGAGAGGCGCGTCACGGCGCCGTCGAACTCGCCCTCGGCGAAGGGCAGGGCCTCGGCCCGGCCCTGGCGGAAGGTGACGTTCCGGAGCCCCGCTCTTTCGCAGCGCGCCCGCGCCTCGCCGAGCATCTCGGGGGTGAGGTCGAACGCCACCACCTCGCGCGCCCCGCGCCCCAGGGCCTCGCTGATGAGGCCCGGCCCGCAGGCCAGGTCCAGCACGCGCCCCCGCCCCGCCTCCCCCAGGGCCCAGGCCAGGCGCTCGGCCTCGCCCTCCGCCGCCACGACGGAGGACCGGCCGAAGGTCACGGCCTGGCGGGCGAACTCCTCGCGGACGGTGGCGTGGTGGTCCATGGCGGCTCCCGGAACGCCTTGGGGTCCGAAAAGCGGCGGATGCCGCATTGTAGCCCGGGATGGGCGCCCTGTCCCGGGGGGCGGTTGGCTTGGGAGTGGGTCAGTTTCGCGATTCTGTTGTCATTCCGAGCGCAGCGAGGAATCTGCTTTTGCAAGAACCGGAAGCAGATTCCTCGGTCGCTGCGCTCCCTCGGAATGACATCTGTGGCACTGACTGACCCCCTACCGTCGGCTTTACAGCCCGGGGGCGGCCCCTTACCATGGCCCCACTTGCACAGCCGCACTCTTGCACATGGGAACGGCGGGATTCGGCGGGGCGCCCCGCGCGCGGTTTCTGACCTCATTCAGGGAGGCACGTCATGGCGAGAAAGGCGAATCCGAAGGCCGCGGCTCGGACGGGAGGCGGCGGGAAGCCCCCCACCTGGGACACCATCATGCCGCTGCCCTCGAACCCCAAGACGGGCGAGACGGCCAACGACTACTACATCCTCGACTGCGAAGTGCACGTCATGCCCGAGAACTACCGCCGCTTCATCAAGTACTTCCCGGGCACCAAGACCTTCGAGTACGCCCACAAGATGTGCAACTGGTGGCAGTGGGTGGACCACCGCTCCGGCAAGCAGGCGGCCATCCACCCGGGCATGGACTGGCACATCGACAAGATCATGGGCGACATGGACCGCTCGGGGGTGGACCAGATCACCCTGATGCGCGAGTCCTTCATCGACACCTCGGGCGACAGCGCCCCCTTCTCGACCAACCAGCACGTGATCGACGCCATCGAGAAGTACCCCGACCGCGTCATCGGCATCTCGAACGTGGGGCCGTTCTCGAAGAGGAAGATCAAGGACGTGCTCTGGGAGCTCGAGTACCTCCACGACAACTACAACTTCAAGTTCACCAAGTTCTACCAGCCCGAGGACTGCCCCATGAACGATCGCCGGCTCTGGCCCGTCTACGAGATGTGCCAGGCCAAGGGCATCGTCTGCTACTTCCACACCGGCATCACCATCCGCATGGGGCCCACCCGCTATACCCAGCCCATCCTGCTGGACGACGTGGCCATGGACTTCCCGGACCTCAAGATAGTCGCCTACCACGGCGGCTATCCCTACTGGGAAGACCTGGTGATGCTTATGTGGAAGCACCCCCACATCTACGTGAGCTACTCCATCCTCCTGCCCTGGCTCATGCGGGCGCCCCACCGCTTCGCCCACATGGTGGGCACCACCCTTCAGATCGCGGGCTACAACCGCTTCGTCTGGGGGAGCGACTGGCCCGCGTCCGACCCCTACCAGGCGGTCGAGGCCGTCTTGAAGCTCGAGATCGACGAGGAGCTCCAGGAGAAGTGGGGCTACCCGCCCATCACCAAGGAGCTCAAGGCCGAGTTCCTGGGGCTCACCCTGGCGCGCCTCGCGGGCATCGACCCCAAGAAGAACCAGCTCGACTTCCCGGGCCGGAACCAGCCCCCCAAGGGCAAGACCGCCGAGGGCGACGTCACCCGCAGGATCATGGCCAAGCAGAAGAAGGGGTGAGGGAGAGACGCGGTTCCCATCTGTAGGGGCGGCCCCCCGTGGCCGCCCCGTGCAGGGGGCAGGCACAGGGGCCTGCCCCTACAGACCAAGGCTCCCCCGCCCGCTCCGGTCCCCTGGGGCGGGCGGTTTTGTTCGAGGGAGGAATACCATTGACATTGAGAGCGCTTAAATGTACGTTTAAGCGTGTGCAATGTGGTCTTGTGTTACCCCGCCCGGACGGTGACCGACTTGGCTCTCGAAGAGTTCGGTGCATGGACATTATAGGGTAGAGCTTGCTGAAAGCGCAAAACGTGATCTCAAGAAGGTATCGCCCCAAACGAAAGAGGACATCCTGACCGCCATTGAAGAGCTGGCGGAGGAGCCCAGGCCCGTTGGGTGCAAGAAGGTGAGAGGTGCTGACGCCTACAGGATTCGAGTCGGCGCCTACCGTGTGATTTACCAGATTTTTGATGTGCGGCTTTTGATCCTTGTTGTACGCGTGGGGCATCGCAGGGAAGTGTATCGGGGGTTCGGATGAAGAAGACGACTTTTACGACGGTCGCGGCGCGGAATGCGTTTTCCGAGGTGATCAACTTGGCCGCTTACGGGAAAGAGAGGATCGCGCTCACCCGGCGCGGCAAGACCATCGCCTACGTCGTGCCGCCGGACGACATAGAGGCATTGGAGGCCATCGAGGACCGCATCGACGCCGAGGCGGCGCGCAAGATCGTGGCGAGGGTGGCCCAGGGCAAAGAGAAGACCTATCCCTTGGAGGAGGTGGCCCGGGAGCTCGGGGTGAGGCTCCCCGCCCGCAAGAGGCGAAAGACGGCGTAACGCGCGAAGCTCTGCCGCCCGCCCGGCCCCCGCCGGGCGGGCGGTTTTTTCGCGCGGCCGGGGGCCACCCGTCCCGCCGGTAGGGCGATCCCCCGTCTCCCCCTCCAGGTATCTTCCGGCCGGTTTTCCATACAATCCGATACGCACCGCCAATCCCCGATACATTAGATTTACATCCGGCCGCCGCCCTTTCCCCCGCGCTCCCCCGCCGCCTGCCCGCCCCCCGCGGAAGGAGAAAACCATGCCCGTGGCGGACCACATCCTGTGCCTCCAGGGGGCCGTCTTCGGCTTCGCCCTCGGCTTCCTCCTCCTCTTCGCGGTGTACCACCATGGCTAGCCCCGGGGACCGCTCGTGCGGGGCCCGCTTCCGGGGCCGCCCGGTCCACCCCATCCTGACGGATTTCCCCATCGTCATGTGGACGGTGTCGGTGCTCTGGGACGTGGTCAGCCTGTTGTGGGGAGGCACCGCTTGGGCGCTGTTCGCCTTCTGGAGCATCGCCGCCGGGCTGGTGATGAGCCTGCCCACCATCGCGGCGGGCCTGATGGAGTACTTCGTCATGCCCAGGCGCGGCCCGGCCTCGCGCACCGCCGTCCTGCACATGATCTGCATGGCCGGGGCCACCCTCGCCTTCGGGGCCAGCCTCTTCCTCCGTCCCGCGGCCGGCGTCTCGTCCCTTCCGTCCCTGCTGGCCTCCCTCATCGGGCTCGTCCTCCTCGGCGCGGGCGGCTGGCTCGGGGGCGAGCTCGTCTTCAAGTTCGGGATCGGGCGGAAGGAGTAGGGGCGACCGGCCGGTCGCCCCTACGAATTCGCCGCTCGTCCGTTCATCTGGATGAGGCGAGGCATGCCTCGCCCCTACAAACGCTTGGGCCTCGAATTCTGTAGGGGCGTATTGCAATGCGCCCCTGCGCTTTCAGAGGCGGGATTCCCCGCTCACTCCCCCTTCTCCCACTCCCGCACCCGCTCGATCCAGCCGAGGATTCTCTCCTCCGCCCGCCGCCCGCGCGGCGTCTCGAGGAACAGGAGGAAGGCGCCCAGCAGGAGGGGCGCGAGCGGGACGAGCAGCCACCGGAGCCAGAGGAGGGCGGCCATGGCCTCGGGGGAGACGGGGAGGCGGAGGAGCGTCTGGCCCGCGAAGGCGAGGGTGAGGTCGAAGGGCCCGGGGCCGGGCGGGGCGGGCGGGCGGCCGAGGCTCCAGAGGAGGAGGAGGCCGCCCAGGGCGGCGAAGGCGGCCCCCGCCCAGGGGCGCCAGGTGGATTTGGGCATGGGGGAAGGCTCCTGCGGCCCGTCGGTTGTCATTCCGAGGGCGCATGCCCGAGGAATCTGCTGTTCAAAAGCAGATTCCTCTCTCGCTTTGCTCGCTCGGAATGACAGCGGATTCGCTGCCGGTGATCAGCCCCGGCCTACCCCGCGATGTCCTCGCCGCCGTCCACGCGGATGACGTTGCCCGTCATCCACCGCGTGCCCGGGCGGGAGAAGCAGGCGATGGCGTCCGCCACCACCCCGGGCGTGGTGAGGCGCTTGTGGGGGTTCATGCGCTGCGCCAGCTCGAGCATCTCCTCGTTGCCCGGGATCTTGCGCAGCGCCGGGGTGTCGGTGACCCCGGCCTGGACGCTGTTCGCCGAGATGCCCTTGGAGGCGAGCTCGAAGGCGAGCTGGCGGATGTGGCTCTCGAGGGCCGCCTTGGCGGCCGAGACGGCCCCGTAGGTGGGCCACACGCGGTGGCCGCCCGAGCTCGTCATGGCGAAGATGCGCCCGCCCTCGCCCATCAGGCCCTCGCGCACCAGGTCCTGCGTCCAGTAGACGAGGCTGTTGGCCATGACGTCGAGGGTCATCTCGAGCTGCTTGGGGGTGAGGGCGCCGGCCGGGTCGTCCGAGATGTAGGGCTTGAGGGTGCCGAAGGCCAGGCTGTGCAAGAGCACCCGCACCGCGCCCTGCGCCCCGGCGCCGAGGTGGGCCTTCATCTGGGCGAGCACCTCGGCGCGCTCGCCGTGCCCGGCGGCGTTCGTGTTGAAGAAGACCGCCTGGGCGCCCGCCCTCTTGATCTCCTCCTGGACGCGCTCGGCGTTGGGGATGGTGGCCTTGCGGTCGAGATGGACGCCGAAGACGTTCATCCCCTCCCGGGCGAGCCGGGCGGCCACGGCGCCGCCGAAGCCGCTGCTCGACCCGAGGATCAAGGCCCACTTGCCCTTGAGGTCCGTTTCCGTCACGCGCGAATCTCCTTCGAGAGGATCGTGGGCGAGGATTCGATGACGCTCTCCTTTCCCGTTCCGGCTGCCCGTCCCTGGGTGTCATTCTGAGGCCCGAGCTTGCCGAGGGCCGAAGAATCTCGGGGTTCGCTTCAAAAAGAACCGAAGCCGATATCCTTCGCGGAGCCTGTCCTGAGCGCAAGCGCAGGGCTCAGGATGACACCCTTTGCGGGGCATGCCTTGCGCGATGCGAGGGGCTCTCCCGGGCCGGCGAACGGCCGCACCTTACCAGAGGGCGGGTGAAAATTCTCCCCCCTCATCCGTACTCCGGCGCCTGGGGCGCGACGTTGATCTCGGTGGTGAGGCCCCGGGGGCCCTGCTCGGCGAGGAAGAGAACGGCCCGGGCGATGTCCTCGGGGAGCATCCAGGAGTCGGGCTTGCCGGCGCGCCCGCGCTTGCGGATGGCGGGCTTGTCGATGATCCCGACCGGGTTCACGAGGGCCACCTTCACGCCCTTCCGCCGGACCTCCTCGGCGAGGGAGAGGGTGAGCCCCCGCAGGCCGTGCTTGGCGGTGCAGTAGGCCGCGGCGTTGCCCTCGGGGTGGATGGCGCCGCCCGAGCCGATGTTGACGATGACGCCCGAGCGCCGGGGCAGCATGTCGGCCAGCGCCTCGCGGCAGCAGTAATAGGCCGCGTGGAGGTTCTGCGCCAGGACGAGGTGCCAGCCCTCCGGCTCGAGCTCGGAGAGGGGCCCCATCACGAGGCTCCCCACGTTGTTCACCAGGATGTCCACGGGGCCGAACGCCTCCCGGGCCTGCCCGAAGAGGTGGCGGGCGCCGGCCGGGTCCGTCACGTCCGCCCGCACGGGCAGCGCCTCGCCGCCCCCGGCGCGGATCTCCTCGGCCAGCTGCTGGATGGGCTCGAGCGTCCTCCCGCCGAAGGCGACCTTGCAGCCCCGGGCCGCCAAGGCGAGGGCGCAGGCCCGGCCCACCCCCGCGCCGCCGCCCTGGATGAGGGCCACCTTGCCGGTCAGGTCCATGGCATCGCCTCCTCGCGGACCTATCCGCGGGCGCGGAGGACCCTCGCGCCGCCGGGGAAAGGGAGCCGCTGGGGCTTCATCCTACCACAGCGGGGGGAGGGGACGGGGAGGGGGGAAGGCTGGGAGCCGCTGAGCCGCTTCCTTCCATTTTGCGATTATGCACGGCACCTTCATGGAGCGCGCATTTCCCGGTAGTGGGTCAGTCTGTGCCACGGATGTCATTCCGAGGGAGCCCGCCCAGGCGGCAAGCCGCCTGGGGACCCAAAAGAGGGCGACCGAGGAATCTGCTTCTGGTTCTTACAAAAGCAGATTCCTCGCTGCGCTCGGAATGACAGCGGAATCGCGAAACTGACCCACTGTCCATTTCCCCCTCCCCTTGGGAGGGGGCGGGGGAGGGAGGCCGCTGAGAATCTTCCCCCACCCTAACCCTCCCCCGGAGGGGAGGGAAGAGCGTAAAACCGCGCAGCTACTTGCCACAGGGGGACGGGAGGAGGGGAGAGCCAATCCTGCCTTACCTGCAGGGTCCGGGGCCTGTGGCCGTCATTCCGAGTCCTGAGCGCAAGCGCAGGGCTCAGAATGACGGCTTTCCGCTTGGCCTGCCCTGAATACCAGCGCTGCGCTCGGAATGACAGCGGCATCCGCAGTGGATGGCCCCGGCCCCCTCACCATGTCCCCCTCCGGCTCGAGGAGCACGCGCCGCCCGGGCTCGAGGCGGAGGCGGATCTCCCCCCCGTCGCCCGAGAGGGCGGCCCACTCCTTGAGCCCGGCGGGCGGCTCGAGGAAGCGGACGTAGATCTTCCAGTTCCCGGCGTAGGGGCCGGTGACGAGGCCGTCGGTGCAGCAGAGGTTCCACATGTGCCAGGCGGTGAAGGAGGCGCCGCGGGGGTCCGCCTCGTACTGGTCGCGCTGCCCCAGGGGGTCGTCCTGCACCAGCATGCGGGCCGTCAGGGCGTTGCCCTCCGCCTCGGTGCGGGTGACGGCCATGCCGCCGCCGGAGTTGTTCGGCCGGTCGTGCACCATGAAGAGGGCGAGGCCCTCCTTCACCCGCGCGAGGAAGAGATGGCTGGCCCCGGCGCGCAGGACGGGCCGCCGGCCGTTGTAGGACCAGTTCGCGACTTCGTTGTAGGCGTAGAACTCCCCGGCCGTCTGGCCGGGCGCGTGGACGATCTGGAGGCGGCCCAGCACGTTGCGGGCGAAGTCGCCGGCGCCGGGCTTCGATTCCTGGGAGACGCGGACGCCGGCGGCCCGGGCCTCCGGGCCTAGGAGGAAGAGCGCGGCCAGGAGGAGGGCGGGCAGGGCCCAGCCGGTGCGCCGCGCCGCGCTCGTGCGGGACATCCGGAAGCCTCCGGCGCCGTGCGGGGGAAGGAAACGGGCGGAAACGCGGGCGATTCTAGCACGGCGGGGGCGGCTCGATTGCGGCCCTCCCCTGTGTTACATTGGATTTACGTTGCCGGAGGGGGTGGGGCCCTCCGGAAGCCTTCCATTCAGGCAGAGTTCGCCGCGCCGGGCGAGGATTGGGCACTGGGGCGGCGCCCGCACTTTCGGTTGTCCAGCGAGGAGGGAGTTGCATGCGCAAGTGTCTGGGAATCGCGGGATTGCTCGTCCTGGCCCTGATCGCGGCCGGGTGCGTCTCGACCACCTGGAACAAGCCGGGGGCGATGCATGCCCAAAGCGTGAAAGACGTGAACGAGTGCGCCGGCAAGGCGGGCCTGCCGGTCATCGAGGGCAACAACCCCGTCGCCGGCCACGTCATGCCCTACTCCTACGAACAGGAGAAGGTCTACACCAAGTGCATGACGGACAAGGGCTACAAGGCGAAGATGTAGCCCGCCGGGCGCTCCGGCCGGAAAAAAACCGGGCCCGGAGAGGGCATCCTCTCCGGGCCCTTCGCTTCTCGCGGTACATTCAGCGGTCCCGGCCGACGTCATCCTTTGCCCTGCCGGAGATCCAGGTTCTCCATGTTCATCTCGGCCAGCATGTTGTCCCGCGCGAAGCCGGCCGGGGGGACGCTCCCCTCCGGCACGGGCCCGTGGGCGATGGTGAAGGAGATGACGCGGGTGAGGCTCTGGTTCCCGGCCCGGTCCCCCACGCTGATCTCGGCGGCCGCATGGATGGGCAGCTCAACCGTGTCGGTCGCGCCCCTGGGCCTCACCCAGAGCCGGATGTAGCCGTTGGCCGCGCCCTGGGGCTGCGAGAGCATGACGAAAGTGCCCGGATAGGTGCCCCCGAAGCGTCTGAAGGTGACCCACACCTTGTCGAGGTCCCCGTCCGGATCGCTCGCCCGGATGTAGATGCGCCAGAGGTTGCTGAAGCCGGCGGTCTCCTCGGCCCAGACGGCCTCCAGGGTGGGACGGTGCCCTTCCCCGATGGGGCCTTCCGGGGACCGGTAGAATCCCGTGCATCCCCCGAGGGCGGCCAGGCAGACCAGTGTGATCGCGCGCTGGAACCACGACACCGAAGTCTCCTCCCCGCTGGCGGCAGGGGATCGTGCCGCGCCCTCTCCATCCGCACAACACGTCCACCTGCACAACGTGCCGCGGGGGAAAAGTATTTCCCACCCCCCGGCGCGGAACGCTCTCTGGGCCTTTCGCCTTCAGTCAGTTCCCCGAGCCCCGGTCGCCGTCGCCCGCGCCGAGCTCGATCTCCATGTTCATCTCCATCTCGGCCAGCTTGGTGTCGCGGCTGAAACCCGCCGGAGGCGCCGCCCCGTCCGGCCCCGAATGATGCATGAGGACGAAGGGGATGGCGATGGCGTGGCTCTGGTTCCCCGCCCGGTCCTCCACGCGCACCATCGCCGAGGCGTAGATGGGCAGCTCGCCCAGCTTGAGCCCGCCCTTGGGCCAGGCCCAGAACTGGACGTATCCGTTCGCCTCGCGGAGGGGCTGCGTCAGGGGGACGAAGGTCCCGGGATAGGTGCCCCCGAAGCGGGCGAAGGTGACCCAGACCTTGTCGAGGTCCCCGTCCGGGTCGCTCGCCCGGATGTAGACGCGCCAGATGTTGCCGTACCCCACGGCTTCCGCCGCCCAGACGGCCTCGAGCCGGGGCTGGTGCGCCTCCCCCACCGGGCCCGAGGAGGGGGAGTAGTAGATGCCCGCGCATCCCGCGAGCGCGGCGAAACCCGCCATCCCAAGGTAACGGAGAATCTTGAGCACCGCGCTGCCCTCCCCATCGCCGGCGGCCTGCGCGCGGCCCGAGCCGCGCCTCTACATGATCAGACACGCGGAGGAGGAGAATTGTTTCCGCTCTCCGCGGGCTTTCGAAGAATTTTGTGTTTTCGTCCCGGGGAGATCGAGCGGCCCTGCGGCCCAAATTCGCAGGCGGAGCCAGCCTTTGCCCGGCCCGGCCGCCCCTGAAATAAGAAGCATCCATGCGCGCGGCTGTCAGGGACGTATGGCAAGCCACGCGTAACTTGGACGGCAAGCGGAAGCGGGGCGGCCCCCCCCCTCCCTCCGGGAGGGGGACGGGGGGAGGGAAAACCCGCCAGCGGGCCTTTCCCCCCCCCCCCCCCCCCCCCCCCCGGGGGGGGGGACGGGGGGGGGGAAAACCCGCCAGCGGGCCTTCCCCCACCCCAGCCCTCCCCCGGCGGGGGAGGGAGAAATAACCAACGCCATTCATGTCCGGGTTTGAAGTTTGCCCCTCCCCCGGCCCTGGGATACAAAAGAAATGCGCTTGTCGCCCGGAAAACCCGAGGAGATCGCCATGAACCCCACGCCCGGAGGCCCCTCGCGCGAGGAGGTCTCGGCCGCCGCCCAGAAGAAGACTTACGAGGAGCACCGGGCCGAGGGGCCGGACGCCGTCACCTGCGCCGTCATCACCGTGAGCGACACCCGCACCGAGGCCAACGACACGAGCGGCAGGCTCATCCAGGACATGCTCCAGGACCGCGGCCACCGCGTGGCCTTCTACCGCATCGTGAAGGACGAGCCCGACCAGATCCGCGCCGCCATCGAGGCCGCCTGCGCCGGGGCGGGGGTGCAGGTCGTCATCACCAGCGGCGGCACCGGCATCACCCGGCGCGACACCACCTACGACGTCGTCGCCTCGATGATCGAGAAGGAGATGCCGGGCTTCGGCGAGCTCTTCCGCTTCGTGAGCTACCAGGACATCGGTACCGCGGCCATGCTCACCCGCGCCACCGCCGGCACCTACCGCGAATCGATCGTCATGACCCTCCCCGGCTCCGGGAACGCCTGCCGCACCGGGATGGAGAAGATCATCCTCCCCGAGATCAGCCACATGGTAAGAGAGGTGCTGAAGAAGTAGGAGAAGCGGACATGCCGATCGACCCGGGTGCGCTCGCCGTGTTCATCGTGACGGGCTTCGTGCTCAGCATCACACCCGGCCCGAATATGCTCTACGTGCTGGCGAATGCGGTGGGCCAGGGGCCGAGGGCCGGCCTCGTCTCCTCGCTCGGCGTCGGGGTGGGAGCCTTGCTCCACGCCGTCGCCGCGGCCTTCGGGCTCTCGGCCATCCTCGCCGCGTCCCCCGCGGCCTTCGACGCCGTCCGCTACGCGGGCGCCGCCTACCTCGTGTGGCTGGGCGTGCAGGCCATCCGCAAGCCGGTCGCGCAGAAGAGGCTGGACGGGGACGCAACGTCCTCGCCGGAGGCGCTGTTCCTCCAGGGGGTCATCACCAACGTGCTGAACCCCAAGGTGGCGCTCTTCTTCCTGGCGTTTCTGCCCCAGTTCGTCCGCCCGGAGATCGGTTCGGCCGCGCTTCAGATCCTCCTGCTCGGGCTGCTTTTTAACGTCACCGACACGGCGGTGAACGTGGTGGTGGCGGTTTTTAGCGGCGGGCTCAGCCAGCGGCTTCTCCGCAGCGTCGGGTTCTCCAAGGCCTTGGCGTGGTTCTCGGGCCTGGTGTTCATCGGCCTCGCCGCGCGGCTGGTGGTCTCCAAGAGGGGCTGAAGGGGGCCGCCCCTCACCTCGCCATCGCCAGTAGCGCCAGCCCCGCCGCGACGAGGGCCGCCCCGCCCATCTTACGGGCCGCGCCCCCTTCCTTGAGGACGAAGACCCCCAGCGCGGCCCCCAGCACCACGCTCACCTCGCGCGCCGGCACCACGTAGCTCACCTTGCTCATCCGCATGGCGAAGAGGACGAGGAGGTAGGAGCCCATGGTGCACAGCCCCCCGACCGCGATCCGGAGCCAGGCGCCGGGCTCCCCCGCCAGCGCCCGCAGGCTCCGCCCGCGCCCGCCGCTCAGCGCCCAGGGCGCGAGGAAGAGGACCGAGATGAGGACCATGAGGTAGATGTAGGCCTCGGGGGAGACTCGCGTTACCCCCGCCTTGTCCACCACCGAGTAGACGGAGGTCGCGAGCCCCGTCGCCAAGGCCCAGCGGATGGCGCCGCCGCGGCCCGCCTGGGCGGGCGCCCGCGGCCCGGCCCACAGCGGGAAAGCGTGGACGGCGGCGGCCCCCGACACGATCAGGAGGATGCCGGCGCCCCCCGCGGGGGAGACGCGCTCCCCCAGGAAGATCCCGGCGAAGACGGCGGTCAGGAGCGGGGCCGAGCCACGGGCCAGGGGATAGACGGTCGAGAGGTCTCCGGTCTGGTAGGCGCGCGCCAGGGCGAGGAAGTAGAAGGCGTGGATGACGCCCGTCGCCAGGATGAAAGGCGCCCCCGCCTGGAGGGAGTCCATCCCCGGGAAGCGGGCGACGAACAGGGGGAGGTAGAGGACGAGGGCCGCGGCGAGCGCGCTCCAGAGGGCGGCCAGCGGGTCGCCGCTGCCCTTCACCCAGAAGTTCCACCCGGCGTGGATGAAGCCCGAGACCACGACGAGGAGGAGGGCGAGGGGCTCCAAGGCGGCCTCCGAAGCCGGGCGTTGAGATGGCGTCAGGTTGACACACCTCGGGCGTTAAGACTAGGTTGGCCGGGCCATTTGGAACGATCGCATGCCGGCTTCCGCCGGACCGGAGAAGGAGGCGGCCCTCCTTGGCGAATACCCATGCCATCTACCCGGGCACCTTCGATCCGCCCACGAACGGCCACCTGGACATCGTCCGGCGCGGCCTCAGGCTCTTCTCCCGGGTGACGGTGGCGATCTCGGTCCACCCCTCGAAGGCGCCCCTGTTCAGCTTCGAGGAGCGCCGCGCGTTCTTCCTGGAGGAGTTCCGGGACACGGCGGACGTCGAGGTGATGAGCTTCGAGCGCGAGCTCCTGGTGGCCTTCGCCCGGCGCATCGGCGCCCGGGCCATCATCCGGGGGCTGCGCGCGGTGAGCGATTTCGACTACGAGTTCCAGATGACCTTGATGAACCGCCGCCTGGACGACCAGCTCGAAACCATCTTCCTCATGCCCAGCGAGCAGTACAGCTTCATCAGCTCGAGCCTCGTGAAGGAGGTGGCCTCCCTCGGCGGGGACATCAGCCGCCTGGCCCCCCCCTCCGTCTGCGAGGCCCTGGCCCGGCGCCTCAAGGCATAAGGCGCCTCTAGGCGCGGGAAACGGCCTCTTTCGAGAAATGGCCTCTTTCGGGAAATGGCCTCTTTAATATCCCCGGTTCGTCCGCTATACTCCTTTTTTCCCGCAGGCTTCGGACTTCCGCCGCCGCAATATGACTGCGAATATGATTGGGCCGCATTTGCTTCATTTCCTCGACGGAACGCGGGACCCCTCCCAGGCCCTGGTGGGGGCCTACGACCCCGGCCTGGTCTTCCTCTCCTACGCCGTCGCCTCCCTGGCCTCCTTCGCCGCCCTCACCCTGGCCGACCGCCTCCTCGACGCCTGGATGCCCGGCCCCCGCAAGGCCTGGCTCGCCTCCGGCGCCCTGGTGCTGGGGATCGGCGTCTGGGCCATGCACTTCGTGGGCATGCTGGCCTTCCAGCTCCCGGTCCCGGTGAACTACAGCCTCAGGGTCACCCTGCTCTCGATGGTCCCGGCGATCGCCGCGAGCTTCGTCGTCCTGACCGTCCTGTCCCGATCGGCCGTCACCAAGGGCCAGCTCATCGCCGGCGGCGTCCTCATGGGCGCCGGCATCGGCGCCATGCACTACACCGGCATGGCCGCCATGCGCATGCGCGCCGACATGTTCTACGATCCGGCCCTGTTCGCCCTCTCGCTCTTCGTCGCGATGGCGCTCGCCACCGCCGCCCTGTGCATCAAGTTCCTCCCCGCCCGGCGCGGGGGGGCCGCCGCCCGCTGGGCCGGCGCCCTCGTCATGGGCCTCGCCATCGTCTGCATGCACTACACGGCCATGGCGGCCGTCTATTTCTTCCCGGTCCCCGAGGGGGCGGCCCCCCTCATGGGCGAGGGCTCGGGCTTCTGGCTCGACCCGGACCTGCTGGGAGGGCTGACCGGCGCCGTCACCATCGCCGTCATCCTCCTGGCCCTCGCCGCGCTGGCGCTCGCCCAGAGCGGGCAGCGCTACCACATGCTCATGGAGAGCGTTCGGGATCACGCGATCTGCACGCTGGACCCGGACGGCTGCGTCAGCGCCTGGAACGCCGGGGCGGAGCGCGTCCACGGGTATTCGGGAGGCGAGATCATCGGCCGGCATATCTCCGCCTTCTACCCGGAGGAGGCCGTCCTCGCGGGCGAACCCCGGCGGGCGCTGGAGGCCGCGGCGCGGGAGGGGCGGTTCGAGGAGGAGGGCGGCTGGCGCGTCCGGAAGGACGGCTCGCGCTTCTGGGCCGGCGTGGTCATCAACGCGCTGCCGGACAAGGAGGGGAACCTCCGCGGCTTCAGCATGCTGGTCCGCGACGTGACGGCGGTGAAGCGGGCGCACGAAGCCCTGGAGAGGAGCAACGAGGCGCTCCGGAAGGAGATCGCCGAGAGGGAGGCGGCCCAGGAGCAGCTGCGCCTCTCGCAGCAGAGCCTGCGGCGCCTTTCGGGCGATCTCATGCGCGCGCAGGACGAGGAGCGGCGCCACTTCGGCCGGGAGCTTCACGACAGCGTGGGGCAGTACCTGACGACGCTGAAGATGGGGCTGGACGCGCTGGGATCCGAGGCGGGCGGGCGCCCGGCGGGCCGGCGGCTGCGGGAATGCATCGAGCTCGCGGAAAAGTCCATCGCCGAGGTGCGGACCATGTCCTACCTCCTCTACCCGCCCATGCTGGAGGAGATGGGCCTACACACCGCCGTCTCCTGGTACCTCGACGGATTCGGCAAGCGCAGCGGCATCCGGGTGCGGGCGGAGGTCGGCCGGGAGATCGGGCGGCTTCCGCGCGACCTGGAGCTGGCGCTCTTCCGCGTCCTCCAGGAGAGCCTGACGAACGTCCTCCGCCACTCGGGGAGCCGGACGGCGCAGGTGCGGCTGCTGCTGCAAAAGGGCGAGGCGCGCCTCGAGATCAAGGACCACGGCAGGGGCATGCCCCCCGGCATGCTGGACTCCATATTCGACGGGCAGGGGACGCTGGGGGTGGGGCTCCGCGGCATGAGCCAGCGCCTGGAGCAGCTCGGCGGCCGGCTGGAGATCGAATCGTCCGGCTGGGGGACGGCCGTGACGGCGCGGCTGCCTCTCCCGGCGGAGGCGCCGGCCGGGCCGCCGGCGCCCGGCGGGGCGGAGCCCGAGCCGCATCCGGCGCGTTGAGCCCGGGCCTCCCCCGCGGCTATAATCGCCGCCCGGCCTTCCAGGCCCCGGCGGCCCGTTCGCCTTTCTCTTCGTTCCCGGAGCACCCGATGCGACTCGCCACCCGCATGAGCAAGCTGCCCCCCAGCCCCACCCTCGCCATGAACGCCAAGGCCGCCGAGCTGCGCGCCCAGGGCAAGGACGTCATCTCCTTCGCCGCCGGCGAGCCCGACTTCGACACGCCCGGCCACATCAAGGAGGCGGCGGTCCAGGCGCTCAAGGACGGCAAGACCAAGTACACCGAGGTGCGGGGCATCCTCCCCCTGCGCGAGGCCGTCTGCGACTGGGTGGCCGAGCACAAGGGCCTGCGCTACGAGCCCAAGAAGCAGGTGGTGGTGAGCGTCGGGGGAAAACAGGCGGTCTTCAACCTCCTCCACGTGCTCCTGGAGGAGGGCGACGAGATCGTCATCCCGGCCCCCATCTGGGTGGCCTACGAGCCGGTGGCCGTCCTCGCGGGGGCCAAGGTGGTGCTGGTCCAGACCTCGGAGGCGAGCGGCTTCAAGTTCACCCCGGAGCAGCTCCGGGAGGCCATCACCCCCCGCACCAAGCTCGTGGTGCTGAACAGCCCCTGCAACCCGACCGGCTGCGTCTACAGCCGGCGCGAGCTCGAGCGGATCGCCGAGATCGTCCTCCCCTCGAACGCCATGGTGCTCTCGGACGAGATCTACGGGAAGATCCTCTACGACGGGGAGGAGCACGTCTCCATCGCCTCCCTCTCGGCCGAGATGAAGGAGCGCACCATCCTCCTCGACGGCTTCTCCAAGACCTACGCCATGACGGGCTGGCGCCTGGGCTACACCCTGGGGCCCGCGCCCATCGTCGAGGCCATGGACACCCTCCAGAGCCAGAGCACGAGCAACGCCGTCACCTTCGCCCAGTGGGCCGGGATCGCCGCCCTGCGCGGGCCGCATGATTTCTTGAAGGGCTGGGTGGCCGAGTACGACCGGCGCCGCCGCGCCGTGGTGGAGGGCCTGAACGGGGTCGAGGGCCTCTCGGCCCTCATGCCCAAGGGCGCCTTCTACGTCTTCCCCCGGGTGAGCGGCCTCTTCGGGCGCAAGGGCCCCGACGGGAGGATCAAGGACTCGAACGACGTGGGCCTCTACCTCCTCGAGCACGCCCAGTGCGCCTGCGTGCCCGGGGTCGGCTTCGGGGACGGCGCCTTCATCCGGCTCTCCTACGCCACCTCGTTCGAGAACGTCCGGAAGGGCATCGAGCGCATCCGCGCCGCCGTGGGCCAGCTCGGCTGATGCTCGCCTACCGCCTGGGCCGCGCGCTTCAATTCCTGGCGATGGTGGACTGCGGCGTCGCCCTGCTCATCGGGCTCTCCGCGCCCCAGGCCTACGGGATCCAGCTCCTCGTGCTGGGGTCGGCGGCGCTCCTCTTCGGGGCGGGCCGGCTGCTCCAGCGGCGGGGCGAGGCTTCTCTGCCAGAGGCCTCCCCGCGGGAGGCCGGCCTGCAAGAAGCCCCGCGCGGGCCGGCGGGGCCGTGAGCCCCCCCGCCCCGCGGTCCGCCCTCGCCGCGTGGTGGGACAACCGCTCCGGGGCCTACCTCCGGGAGAACCTGGGCCCGGTCGAGAGCGAGGTCCGCGCCCAGCTCGCCCCCCTCCTGTTCCCCCCGGCCGCCGAGCCCACCCTGCCCGAGGTGTGCCTGCCCCTGGCCTTCGCCCACCTGAGGCTCCTCGCGGGCGAGGAGCTGAACGTGGTCCTCCGGCGCCTGGAGGGGCTGGCGCGGCTGTTCGGGGCGCCCGGCGCGCGCGTGCCCGTCGGGGCCGTCTATCTCCTGCTGACCGCCCTGACCTCCACGCCCGGGCGGCTCTCCTCCCTGGCGCGGGCGCAGACCGCCTTCTTCAGCCTCCTGCTCCGGCGGCTGGCCGGCCTCCTGGATCAGGGGGCGGGCGAGGACGCCATCCGCCGCGAGCTCACCGAGGCCTGGGGCATCCAGGCCGACCAGGCGGCGGGGCTGGCGCTGAACGGCGCGCGCGCCTTGTGGCGGCGCCTCCAGGACCCCGGCCTGGGGCTCCGGCCGCTGTCTTTCGACTTGAACGAGTGGCTCGCGGCGCGCGATCTGGCCGGGGCGGCGGCCGGGGCGCGGCGGCTCTTCCCCGGCGCCGGGGAGCATCCCCACCTCGCTCCCCTCGTCGAGCGCCTGGCGGCGGCCGAGGCCATCCGGGGGGCGCTGGAGCGGGGGGGCGAGCCCGCCCGCATCGCCGAGTGGGCCGGGACCCACGCCCTCCTCCTCGACAGCCTGCGCGGCGCGGCCGAGAACCTCGTCCCCTGGGAGGCCGAGGGCCTCCGGCCCGCCGTGCCGCTGCTGAGCGCGCTGCTGGGCTGGTCCCGGCGCCTGGGCCTCCTCGACCAGGGCGAGGCCCCCACCGCCCAGCCGGGCCGGGAGCGCCTGCCGGACTGGCTGCGCGAGTTCCTCGCCTCGGGCGCCCCCCCGGCGGCCATCCCAAGCGGCCCGCCGCTTGGGGAATCTGGGAGAGGGGGCGTGCTCGCCGCCGGGCGCTTCCTCGTGGGGAGCGGCACCTACCTCGCCGCGGGGGTGGACGCCAAGGCGCCCTCCGGGGCCGCCTCGGCCTCGCTCTCGCTCGAGCCGCCGGCGGCGGGGGGAGAGGAGGCGGCGATCGCCCTCCGCTTCGGGACCGGCGAGGCGCGGCGCTTCCCCTTCCGCCTCTCGGACGGCAAGGACCTCCTCGCGGCCCTCCACCTCGGGGATCAGCCCGACGTGCGCTTCGACCTCATCGTGCGCGGGGAGGACGGCCTCTGGCGCTTCGGGGCCTCCTTCTACCTCGCCCCCCCGCCCGCCGAGCGCGAGGCCTGGACGCGCGGCCTGCTCGAATACCTCCATCTCCGCCACGGGGGGGAGGAGGACCGCATCAAGGTGGCGATCTTGCGGGGGATGCCCGGGGGGAGGGAGGGGGGCGATGTGCCGTCCGCCGGAGGGAGCGGCGGGCCGGTGTCACCCTGAGCCCTTCGCTCCGCTCAGGACAGGCTCCGCGAAGGGTCTACGTCAGCGGCCACGCGCGAAGATTCCTCGCTGTGCTCGGAATGACAACTGGAGTGATTCGGGGAGTCAGACCTCCTCCTCCCGGGCGTAGGCGACCGCCAAGGCGAGGCCGAATACCAAGTGACGGCGAGCCTCCCGTGCGCGAGGGATGCGTAGGGATAGTCCTTGCCCTTTCACCTGCCGGAGAAGCGGCGTCAGGCCAGGAGGCGCGCCACCTCCGCCCGGTTGGCCTGAAAACCCCTGATCACCTGGCCGTCAATGACCAGCGTGGCCGTCACCCGGCTTTGGTATTTCTCCGTGAGTTCCTTGAATGCCGCGGGGTCCGCCTGAATATTCTTGCTTTCGAAGGGTACGCTTTTGCGCCGGAGGAACTCCTCGGCCGCCGTGCAGTCCCCTCAACCCGGCTGGTGGAAAAGGATCACGTTCTTCGCGCCCATGTCGATTCTCCGGTTAGGTGGCAAGAGTTGCGGACGAACGGGCGGCAAACGCCTCAGATTCCTTTGTCTTTCAGCCGGTGCCTTTGGGCGTAGGGGACGACCATCCGTTCCCCCACCATCTGGGTCGCCTTGTCGGGGATTCGCGCCAGCACCGCGGGAAGGGCCAGGAACAGCCATCCCGCCTGGGTCTGGCCCCAGAACCATTCGCTCACTTCCTGGGGGGTGGGGCTCCCCGGCTGGCTGACGACGGCTTCCGTATAGAAGGCTCGCAGGTCCTCGCAGGCGAGCTTGAGCAGGGTGGCGGGGGACATGCCGGGCCGGGGGTTCTCCTCGGGCTGCCCGGCGAGGTATGAGACGATGTGCCGGGCCGCCTGTTCCGGTTTCAGGCCACTCACCCCCACCGTGGAGCGGCCGCGCTTCTCTCTTCCCAGGTCGTACCACTTCCCCAGCATGCGCATTTCGCCGAGCAGGGCGGTCAGGTGGCCGGTGGGGTCGTCCAGGGGCTGGGGCCTGGGGCGCAGGTCCACGGGGCAGGCCCACCCGCTCGCATCACTGCCGGAGCCCGGGGCGTCTTCGTCGTAACTCTCCAGGACGGGCCCGGAACCGGCCTCCAGGAGGATAAGCGCCCGCCGGAGCACCCTTCGTTGAAAACCCGGATCGTTCGGCACCCCAAAGGGGCGCCCGAAGTCAAAGGAAACCCATAGCGCCCGGGGAGGGCAGATCTTCTCCGTGTGTGGCCGAACCAGGCTGATCTGCGTGGTGGGGATACCGCTGCCCTCGAGGTAATGTGCCAGCCCGCCCACGGCGCGCGTGCAGTTGGGTCAGACGGGACAGAGGATGACGCCATTCACGCCGTCCTTCTTCAGGAGGTCCGCCAGCTCGCGCGCGGAGGCCTCCATCCGCTCGGGCGGGGTCGCCCCCATGAACGAATAATGGAAGTCGGCCGCGGAGCCCACCTCGCCGCGGCCCTCGAGCTCCATCAGGCGGTCGATGGGAAACACCACGTTCACGTCCTGCTGGTACCCGGACCGATCGAAGTTGCTCGATATATGGCTCATTTGAAGTTGCCCGGAAGGCGAAGTCCGGGGGATGATGCGGTAGTCGCCCGAACCGGGAGCGAAGGTGGGCTCGCCGGGAAGGTGCAGGCCCGCCGTGGAAACGATGGCGATTCGCCTTTGGGAAAGGGGAGGGCCCGTCATCCAGGGCCTGCCCGCGAAAACGGGCATGTCCAGGCTCTGCAGATGGGCGATTTCCGCCTCGCTCAGGTCACCGAACCGGGCCATCGTCTCTCCTTGTCAAAAGCCGCCGCTAGGGAGGTGAAGATTAAGGGAACGAGAGAAGGGGCGCAAAGGGCTCCTGCTCTCTCGCGGCATTTCAGACCTCCTCCTCCCGGGCGTAGGCGACCGCCAGGGCGAGGCCGAACACCAGGTGCGCGATGAGGGAGGTCAGCAGCCCCCGGATCGCGGCCGGCCGGTTCCAGAAGAAGCCCAGAGGCCCCACCAGGCCGCCCACGACCTGGGCCGCCACCGTGGTGACGACCCCCACGCAAACTCCCTTCATCCATGGGTTTTCGCCCGGCACCCACTCCCGCCACCGGGCATACATCAGGCCGAGGATCGCCCCGTTGGCGTAGTGCGCCGCCAGCCCCATCCAATACGTGGTCTTCCCGAGCGAGAACGCCATCAATCTGGCCGGATCGGAGGGGGGCAGGTGAATGGCGACGAGCCAGTAGGCACATACAGACATGATGTAGGTGGCGATCAGGCCCGAAACGGTGGCGCGCCAATAGTTAGGCCGTTCCATGGACGACTCCTCCCTTTTTCCGCGAATTTCCACAAAACGGACGGATGATCCAACGTCCAAGAACAGCGCGGAGCCGACTTTTATTTCGCCTGAATCGCCTGAAGCGCGCACGAATTTTTCGGCGAATTCTTCGGAAGTGGTTGGTTCAATGGGGCGAGGCATTGCTGAAGCATCCGCCTCGCCCGCCACAGGCGGCTCATCACCGTCCCCAGAGGGCATCCCTCGATTTTTGCGATCTCCTTGTAGGAGAAGCCCTCCACCTCGGAGAGGATCAGGATCTGGCGGAATTTTCCCGGGAGCCGATTCAGGGCCTGATCGAGCTGCTCGAAGGTCAGCTTGCGGATGACCTCGGCCTCGGGGCCTTTCCCCGCCGAATGGAAGCTCTCCAGCCCGAATTCTTGCAAGGCTCCCTCGGCATCCACCAGGTCCTCGTGAGGCGGAAGCTTGGACCGGTGGCGGTACTGGTTGATGTAGGTGTTGCGCAGAATCCGGAAGAGCCAGGCCCGGCAGTTGCTCCCCGGCTCGAACTGATGGAAGAAGCGCAGCGCCTTGAGGTAGACCTCCTGGACCAAGTCATCGGCTTCAACGGGATCGCGGGCAAGCCGCAGGGCGCCCCGGTAGACGGAATCCAGATGCCGGAGGGCTTCTTCCTCGAAACAGCGCCGGTCCGAGATCAGCATGGCTCCCCTCGATGCGGATAGGTGCTGCATGCCCATGTTTTGTGCCCATGCTTCCGGGTCATTCATCCGGGAAGCACGGCCGCCCCTTCGTCCGGCTTAGGGGCGGCCGCGGCTTGACCGGCCGCTTTTCCGTTGACGCTATAGAAGGCGCCGCCGCCTCCGGTTCCTCCCCACGAGAGGCTCAGCCGGCATGTCACCTGAAGCAGCAGGCGATCTTCCGCGAGACGGACTCCCCCGGCGCCCGCGTGAGGGCCGCGTAGGAAAGCCCCATGACGCCGCCGAAGATCAGGTGCCAGACGAGGCTCGGGATGGTGGCCGCGACCGCCGCGGCCGTCCACTGGAGGCCCATCCCCATCATGAGGGGCATCATGGTCAGGGGGCCCAGGAACCACCAGGCGAACCCGTAGACGAGCCCCCACAGGGTCGAGGGGATGAAGCCGCCGGCGAGCCGGGAGAAGAGAACCCCGAAGCTCACCCCGATCGCCCAGCTGATCATCAGGTGGATGATCAACCCGAGGAAGGAGGAGCTCCCGCCCATCATCGATGCGATCATCGCGAGGGCGCCTTGGCTCGCCATCCAGAGCCCGAACGCGATGCCCCCGAACAGCCCCGCGATCCCTCCGGCGAGGCCTTGCTCGACGAATCCTTTATCCAGCTTTTTCCACGACGCGGTCGTGATCATGTTTTCCTCACAAAAAGGTGGAACCTTGACCCCGAAGCGCCCGTCACTTGGGCGCGCAGGGGTTCTTGGGCTGCGGGGCGCACGGGTTCACGGGCTTGGGCGCGCAGGGGTTCTTGGGCTGGGCGGCGCACGGGTTTCCCTGCTGGACGGCGCACGGGTTCGCCGGCTTCCCCCCGCTGGGCGCGGGCGCCGAGCTTGCCGCGAACGCAACGCTGATTCCCCCGAGCGCGAGCAAGGCCAGGGGCAGAACGATCTTCTGGAACATATCTTTCTCCTCGATCCGAAGTGATTTCTCCGGCCCGGAATCCGCGGGCCGCGGTCCTGGCCGCTTTCACCCACCTTTGACCCGGCGCTGGGGGAAACGATTCAGGAAAAGAAAAAGAGGGGGAATTCCGAGGGAATGAGTGCCTATCCGTGCTTTTTCTCGTCCAGTTCCTTGAGGGCGTGGAGGTATTCCGCCCGGAGGTTTTCCATCATCTCCCGGGCCGCTTCCTCCGGGATGGGGGTGGAAGGATCCCACCGGAGGATCTGAGAGGTCTTCTCGAGGGACTCCATGAATTTTCGGCAGGCGGAGCATACCTCCAGGTGGGAGCGGAGCTTTTTCGTCATCTCGGGACCGAGTTCCTTGTCCAGGAACTGCGAGAGGAGGGGGGTGACCTCCCGGCAGGGGAGGACCCTCCCCCGCCCTGGCGTACCGAACATCCTCCTCAGCAGATACCTGAACATGGGCCGCTCCCCTTTGAAAACGACGTCATTTCCCGGCTTTCTTCAGGAACTCTTTCCGCACGTACATTCGCGCCCTGTGAAGGCGGCTCTTCACGGCCGATTCCGATATCTCCAGCATCTCCGCCACCTCGTGCGCGCTGTATTCTTCGCGGTCGCGCAGCAGAAGGACCGCGCGGTATTCTTCGGGGAGGCGGGCGATGATCCCCCCGAGTCTCCGGCTCTCCTCGCGGCGGATAGCCAGCTGTTCCGGATCCGGCATGCGCCCGCTCCACCGGTCCCACCAGCCGGGGGAAAGCTCTTCGAGGGTCTGGACATCCACCGTCTCACGGCGGGGGCCGCGCCTTTCGTTCAAGAATACGTTCATTGCGATCCGGTGGAGCCAGGTTTTCACCGCCGATTCCCCGCGGAACGAGGCCATCCCCCGGAACGCCCTGAGGAAGGTCTCCTGAACCAGGTCCAGGGCCTCGTCCGGATCGCCCGTCAGGCGCGCCAGGAGGTTGTAAAGCGGCCCTTGATTCTCCCGGACCAGGGACTCGAAAGCCTGGGTATCGCCCGCCCGCAGGCGCGAAAGAAGAGGGGCTTCCTGCGATTCTGCTGGCTCGCCCATTCGAGGCCCCCGATGCCCTTCCCCCGTCTCTTTTGATGCACGAAACGTGAAAAAGGTTCCGCCATTTTGGAAGGTGAGTTCACGAAGTTCCGGACAACCGTGCCTGCGGGGGCCTCACGCCCGCACCCGCCGTATCGCCGCCGCCGAGACGAGCCGCGTCGCGGCCATGAGGAGGAAGACCCAGAGCCAGCCGTTCGGGGCGAGCGAGAGCCACCCGAAGATCCAGGCCTGGGCCGCCGCATAGGCGTATCCGTGGAACGAGAGGAGGCCCGCCGCCGTCCCGGCGAGCCGCCGCCCCGCCAGGTCCACCGCCAGGGCGGGCACGGGCGCCAGGTTGATGGCGAACCCCCCCGTGATGAGGAAGAAGGCGGCCAGGGGCGCCGAGTGCGCCGGGCTCAGCGCCACCCCCGCGATGGCCGAGGCGCTGGCCAGGGAGGCCGCCACGATGACGGGGGATCGGTTGCCCTTGAAGATGCGGTCCGAGAGGAAGCCCCCGGCGAGGGGGCCCAGCATGAGCCCCACCGGGTAGGCGAAGGTCACGAGGGCCATGCCCTTGAGGTCGAAGCCCCCCATCTGGGCGTAGTAGACCGGCACCCAGGAAACCATGCCGTAGCGCGCCAGGGTGTCGAGTCCCCGCACGTGGCAGGCGATCTGGAAGCGCCAGTTCCCCAGGAGCAGGAGGTAGGCGCCGAGGCCGCGCCCGCCCGCCTCGGAGGCCTCCTCGGCGGCGCGCGAAACCTCGGAGGGCTCGGCGTACTCGGGGAACCCCGCCTCGGAGGGCCGGTCGCGGACGGCGGGGTAGAAGAGCACCCCCGCCAGCGCGAGGGCCAGGGGCGGCCAGCGCAGGGCGGCCCGCCAGCCCCAGGCCGAGGCCACCCAGGGCGCCACCATCCAGACCATGAGGAGGGCCGTCCCCGCGGCGGCGCTCGCCGCGCCGATGGCGCGCCCGCGCTCCTGCCGGGGCCACCACTGGGTGATGAGGCCCAGGCCGGGGGACCAGGCGGCCGAGCTCATGAAGCCGGCCGCGGCCCATAGGGCGAATAGGCCCGCGACCGTCCCGGCGTAGCTGGCCAGGACGTTCAGCAGGGCCGTCCCCAGGGCCCCCAGGAGGATGACGCGGCGGAAGCCCGCGCGCTCGGCGATGCGCCCCCACGCCAATCCGCCCAGGGCGAAGCCCCAGAACATGCCCGAGTTGACCCAGCCCGTCTCGGCCTGGGTAACGGCCATGTCCTCGATGACGGCGGGCTGCACCAGGCTGAAGTTGAACCGCCCCAGGTAGTTGAAGGAGTAGAAGGCGAAGTAGGCGATGAGGACGCGCCACTTCCAGCGGTGGTAGGCGGGGGGGAGGTCGGCGTAGGCGACCTGCGCGGGGCTCACGCGCTCCCTACGCCTTCACCCGCCAGATGGCCGCCGCCGAGATGATCCGCGTCGCGGACATGGCGAGGAAGACCCACATCCAGCCGTTCGGGGCGGCCAGGGAGAGCCAGCCGAAGAGCCAGGCCTGCAGCGCCCCGTAGATGTAGCCGTGGGCGTCGAGGACACCCGCGGCGGTCCCGGCGAGGCGCCTCCCGGCCAAGTCCACGGCGAGGGCCTGGATGGGGGTCATATTCACGAAGAAGCCCCCCACCATGAGGAGGATCACCGCCAGCGGGATGCTCGACGCGGGGCTGAGGGCGATGCCCAGGGTGGCGGCCGCGCTGATGGCGGCGCTGATGACGATGACGGGGGTGCGGTTGCTGTGGAAGAAGCGGTCCGAGAGGATGCCCCCGGCGATGGGCCCGAAGAGGTAGCCGAGCGGGTAGGCGAAGGTGAGCCAGCCCATCTCCTGGAGGGTGAAGCCCCCCACCTGGGCGTAGTAGACGGGCGCCCAGGAGACGATGCCATAGCGCACCACGTTGTCGAGCCCCTTCACGTGGCAGGCGATGAAGAAGCGCCAGTTGCCCAGAAGGTGGAGGTAGGCGCGGAGGCCGTTCTCGCTCGCGCCGCCCGAGGCCTCGGCGTCGCGGGAGACCTGATCGGCTTCGCGGTACTCGGGCAGGCCCAGCTCGGCGGGCTTGTCGCGCACGCTGAGGTAGAAGAGGACGCCCGTCACCGTGAGCAGGAGCGGCGGGTAGCGCAGCGCCGCCCGCCAGCCCCAGTGGGCCGCCACCCAGGGCGTCACCGCCCAGACCACCAGCAGGGCGATCCCGGCCGAGGTCCCCACCCAGCCGATGGCCTTCCCGCGGTCGCGCCTCGGCCACCACTGGGCCACGATGCCCAGCCCCGGCCCCCATGCCGAGGCGTTCACGAAGCCCACGAGGGCCCAGGGGACGGCGAGGGAGGGGATGGTGTCCCCGAAGCTGGCCAGGACGTTGAAGACGCTGGTCCCCACCGCGCCCGCGAGGATGAGGTTGCGGAAGCCGATCTTCTCCCCGAGGCGCCCGTGCACGAGGTCGCCTAGGGCGAAGCCCCAGAACATCCAGGAGTTGATCCAGCCGGTGTCGGCCCGGGTGATGCCCAGGTCCTCGATGACGGCGGCCTGGACCAGGCTGAAGTTGAAGCGCCCGAGGTAGTTCGTGACGTAGAAGAGGCAGAAAGCCACGAGCACCCGCCACTTCCAGCGATGATAGAGGGCCGGGAGCTCCCCGTAGTCCACCTGCTGGCCCGGGAGGGGGGAGGCGGCGGGGGTGGTCATGCGTTCATTCCTCGCCCTCGGGGAATTCAAAATGCAGGGGCGCACGGCCGTGCGCCCCTACGGATCATATGCCGGAACGAATTGTTGCAAGGGCGTATGGCAATATGCCCCTACGGAACCACCGCGACGGCCATCCGTAGCGGCGGTTCGCGAACCGCCCCTACAAAAACGGACGCGCAAACATCCGCGATGGGATCGCAAAATGCCCTATTTCAGCAAATCCGACACGCCGGCCGAGGTGGCGAAGGCGGCGTCCCCCTCCTCGAAGCCCACGAAGTAGCTCTCGCAGGCCCTGAGGAGGAGGTCCTTCGTCATCTCGGGCGTCTTCTCCTCGAACTTGGCCAGGTCGATCAGGTGGTCGAGCAGGTCGCGGGGGTGGCAGGCGGTGAAGGGCCGCTTCCGCGCCTCGTAGACCTCCTTGATGAGGTCGTTGTAGACGTCCTCGCGGAATTCGATGCCCTTGCCCTTGCAGCTGCGCTCGAAGTTCTCGCGGAAGCCCTCTCGGTCCAGGGGCCCGATGAAGAGCTTGTGGCAGAGCCGGCGCATGAAGGCCTCGTCGAGGAGGTCCTTCGGGTTGATGTTCGTGCTGAAGATGACGAGCTGGTCGAAGGGCATCTGCACCTTGTTGCCCGTGTGGAGGGTGAGGAAGTCCACCCGGTTCTCGAGGGGCACGATCCAGCGGTTGAGGAGGTCGCGCGGCCGCACGAGCTGGCGCCCGAAGTCGTCCAGGATGAAGATGCCGTTGTTCGACTTCACGTGGGGCGGGGCCTCGTAGGTGCCCGAGTGCGGGTCCATCTGGAGTTCCATGGTCTGGAGCGTGAGCTCGCCGCCCACGACCACGACGGGGCGCTTGCAGCGCAGCCAGCGCTTGTCCTCGGGCTGGGGGCCCTCGTCCAGGCGGTGGACCGAGGGGTCGTAGAGCCGGACGACGAAGCCGTCCACCTCGATGGCCTTGGGGATGGCGATGGCCCCGCCGAGCAGGGAGGAGAGGGCCACCGCGATGGCGGTCTTCCCGTTCCCCGGGGGGCCGTAGAGGAAGATGGTGCGCCCCGAGTTCACGGCGGGCCCCAGCGGCTTGAAGAGCCGGTCGCTCACCACGAGGTGGGAGAGGGCCTTCCGGAGCGACTCGATGTTCACCTGCACGCCCAGCACCGTCTGCTTCTGGACCATCTTGACGTAGGTGGTCATGGGGACGGGGATGGCGCCCATGTAGCCGCTCAGGCGCATGTACTCGCGGGCGCGGTTGCGGCCCTCGCTCGTCATCACGTAGCGCCGGGTGGTCGAGGCGTAGCCGGCCGCGGAGGCCACCTCCATGCACTTGAGGTTGCGCCACTCCTCCAGCAGGTCGTTCGTGATCTTGACGGGGAGGCAGAGCTGCTCCGCCGCCTCGTTCACCGTGAAGGTGTCGAGGATGGCCACCGTCTTGAGGACGTGGGGCATGAGGAAGTCCGGGCGGATGCCCAGGTCCTCCACGCTGCGGGGCTCGCCCAGGCTGAGGGGGTCGTAGTCCCCGGCGGGGGCCTCCTTGCCGTCCTTGCCCGGGGGCGCCGCCTGGGGCTCCCGGGGCTTGAGGAGGCTCGGCGCCGCGGCCGGAGCGGATCCGGCGGGCGGGGCGGGAGCCGCCGGCGGGGCGGGCGCGGCGGTGGCGGCGGGCGCCTCGGGCTTCTTCTGCTCGGGGTCTTCGGCCGCGGTCTTGAGCCGGTCGAGGATGCTCATGCGCTTTCCTCCGCGAAACGGATGCGGGCGCCGTGCGGGGCCCGCTCCAGGAGGCCTAGGGTTGCCGGAATTGCACCAGATGATAGTTCTTTTTCCCCTTCCGCAAAAGGACGTATTTGCCGAAGAGGAGGTCATTCCGAGACAGCGCCGCGCCTTCTTCCCCGATGCGGCGGTTGTTCACGTAGACGCCCCCGCCCTGGATGTCCTTCCGCGCCATCCCCTTCGAGGAAGACAGCTGGGTCTCGACCAGGGCGTCCACCAGGGGAAGGGGGAGGGCGCCCCCGCGCTCCGTCCGGGGCATCTCCTCGGCGGCGGCCAGGAGGTCCCCCTCCCGGATGCCCTCGAGCTCCCCGCCGAAGAGGATCATGGACGCCTTCGCGGCGCTCCGGGCGGCTTCCTCTCCATGCGCCAGCGAGGTCATCTCGCGCGCGAGGCGCCGCTGGCCCTCGCGCTTCTCGGGCGCGGCCAGGTGGACGTGCTCGATCTCCTCGATCTCCTCAACGGACATGAAGGAGAAATACTTGAGGAAGCGGCCCACATCCGGGTCCGCCGTCTGCATCCAGTACTGGTAGAAGCGGTAGGGGCTGGTGCGGGCCGGGTCGAGCCAGACGTTCCCCGCCTCGGTCTTCCCGAACTTGCGGCCGTCCGAGGTGGTGATGAGGGGGAAGGTGAGGCCGAAGGCGGGCTTCCCCCGCACCCGGCGGATGAGCTCGATGCCGGCCGTGATGTTCCCCCACTGGTCCGAGCCCCCGATCTGGAGGGCGCAGCCCTCGGCGTCGTGGAGGTGGAGGAAGTCGCAGGCCTGGAGGAGCATGTAGCTGAACTCGGTGTAGGAGATGCCCGCCCCCGCGACGCGCGCCTTGACCGACTCCTTCGCCTCCATATAGGCCACGGTGAAGTGCTTGCCCACGTCCCGCAGGAAGTCCACGAGGCTCATCCGCGCCAGCCAGTCGGCGTTGTTGACGAGCTTGGCTCTGCCCGCGCCGAAGTCGAGGAAGCGCCCGAGCTGGGCCCGGATGCCCTCGACGTTCCGCTCCAGCGCCGCGCGGCCGAGGAGGTTGCGCTCCTCGCTCTTGCCCGAGGGGTCGCCGATCATTCCCGTCGCTCCCCCCACCAGGGCGATGGGGCGGTGGCCCGCCCGCTGGAAGCGCATGAGGCCCGCGATGGGCATGAGGCTCCCGACGTGGAGGCTGTCCGAGGTGGGGTCGAAGCCGCAGTAGAGGGTCATCCCCCCGGCCTCGAGCGCCTGGCGGAACTCGGGCTGGTCCGTGAAGTCGTGCACCAGGCCCCGCGCCTGGAGGTCTTGAAGGAAGGTCATCGAATCTTCCCCGTCTGACGGTCTCGTCTGCAGGGCGGGTTTGAAACCCGCCCCTGCACACCCATTTCGCGCCGCGTGGTCGGTAGGGGCGAGGCATGCCTCGCCCCTACAACGACCGTCGCCGCGCCGCCTGATCCGTAGGGGCGGTTCGCGAACCGCCCCTACAACAAAACCGTACCCTGCCGCCCGATCTGCAGGGGCGCATGGCCATACGCCCCTGCAAAATAATGTCCGACATATATATCAGGGGAAGGGGAATCGCCCAACAGGATGGGGTCGAGTCAGCCGTAGGGGCAGGCCCCCGTGCCTGCCCCCCTTCCCCAACCGGGGCGGCCACGGGGGACCGCCCCTACGGGTGCTATAATGGGCGAAGGCCGCATTTTCACACACAAGGAGCCCTCCCTTGCACCTAGACGCCAAGGACGCCGCCCGGGCCGTAGAAGTCCAGGGCGTGACGCTCCACCTGAGCCAGCCCACCGACCCCAGCCAGGAGTGGATCGGCCAGCGGGAGGTCCTCCGCCAGCTCCAGGCCTGCTGGCTCGTGGTGGCCGAGGAGGATTTGCCCCTGGCCCCCCGCATCGTGGGCCCCCCGGGCATCGGGAAGACCACCCTCGCCATGGCCGCCGCGCGGGAGCGGGGGCAGGAGCTCTACATCTTCCAGTGCACGGCCGACACCCGGCCCGAGGACCTCCTCGTCACCCCCGTCCTCTCCGAGGGGGGGAAGATCGCCTACCACGCCTCCCCTCTCGTCACCGCCATGCTGCGGGGCGGGGTGTGCGTGCTGGACGAGGGGAACCGCATGAGCGAGAAGAGCTGGGCCTCCCTCGCGCCGCTCCTGGACCACCGGCGCTACGTCGAGTCCATCGTGGCGGGCATCACCGTGGGCGCCCGGGACGAGTTCCGCTGCTGCGTCACCATGAACGAGGACGCCTCGACCTACGAGGTGCCCGACTACATCCTCTCCCGCCTCCAGCCCACCCTCGAGGTGGAGTTCCCGCAGCGCGAGGACGAGCTGGCCATCCTCCAGTACCACTTGCCCTTCGCCCCGGCCGAGATGCTCGCGCTCACGGTGGACTTCCTCCAGGAGGCCCACGCCTTGGACCTCGACTACTCCCCCCGGGACGGCCTCCACATCCTCCAGTACGCCTTGAAGCGCATGGCCCAGGACCCCAAGCACCCCCTCGGGCAGGACGAGGCCTGGCGCGAGTCGCTGGTCAAGGTGCTGGGGGACGAGGCGCTCGACCTCCGCGGCCTCGCCCGCCGCCGCCGGCAGGCCCTCGGCGAGGAGCTGCCCCCCATGGACTTCGGGGACTACCTCTTCGGCGGGGAGAGCCCCCTGAACCCGGGCCGCGATCGCTGACCCCATGAGCCCCGGCGGTTCCAAGCGAGCCAGCGAAAGGGAGGACTTCCTCTCCCTCTCCCCGCGCATCCGCGTCATCCCGGTGGTGCACGCCTCGGGGGACTTCGCCCAGGAGGCCCGCGACCGCCTGCTCCGCCTGGAGCCGGACTGCCTCGCGGTGCCCCTCCCGCCCTCTTTTGAGGAATCTGTGGAGGCGGGGGTGGAGGCGCTTCCCCGCGTCTCCCTGGCCGCCGCCCGGGAGGAGGAGGGCGCCTGGTCCAGGGAGTGGGAGCGGGAGGACGAGGAGGAAGAGAGTGGGGAAGGGGAAGGGGAGGAGGACGCCCCCGATCTCCCCGCCTTCAACTACGTCCCCGTCGACCCCTGCCAGGCGGTGGTCGCGGCGCTCCGGACGGCGATGGGGGAGCGCATCCCCCGCGCCTGGGTGGACCTTGAGGTCGCGGCCTACGACCCGGAGTCCCACCTCCTGCCCGACCCCTACGCGCTCAAGAAGGTGCCCCTCGACGCCTTCGCGGCGGCGCTCCTCCCGGCCTCGCCCCCTCCCGCGCCCGGCAGCCAGCGCGAGGCCCGGGTGCGCTGGATGGCGTCGCGGCTCCGCGCGCTGGAGAGGGACCACAAGAAGATCGCCTTCCTCTGCCACGCCCTGGACTGGCCCTGGGTGAGGCAGGCCTATCTCACGAACCTGCCCGCGCCGGAGGAAGAAGCGTCGCCCCCCCGCGTCCGGCTCTACGAGGTGGAGGCGGGGACGCTCGCCTTCCTCCTGGGGGAGCTCCCCTTCGTCACCTCGCTCTACGAGAGGCGCCGGGAGGAGCTGCGCGGGGACCGCCACCTCTCCCTCGACGGGGTGAAGGAGCTCCTCCTGGAGGCGCGCGCGGCCTGGCTCGCCGAGCACAACCCCGTCCACAACTGGGTCACGCCCCAGCGGCTCCAGGTCTTTCTCCAGTACGTCCGCAACCTCACCCTCCAGACCCGGCGGCTCACCCCGGACCTCTTCACCCTGGTGGTGGCCGCCAAGCAGTGCGCCGGGGACGCCTTCGCCCTCTGCCTGGCCGAGACGGCGAGGAAGTATCCGTACCAAGACCCCCCCCCTCAATCCCCCCCTTATGAAGGGGGGGAAGGGAAAGGCCCGGCCCGCCGTTCGGGGAGGCAGGATTTTGATTCCCCCCCTGATCAAGGGGGGGGCAGGGGGGGTGAGGAAGAAGGCGCCTGGAACGCGGTGCGCATGGGCATCGGCAAGGCCGAGTTCCCGGAGGGCGATGTCGGCGGGATGAAGAACAGGCTCGGCGGGAGCCCCGTCTCCTGGCGCAACATCTCCTTGAAGCCCAAGCCCCGGCCCTTCGAGAAGCGCAAGTGGGCCCAGCGCTGGGACCCCTACGGCATGTGCTCCTGGCCCCCCGAGGACACGAAGATCGAGAGCTTCCACACCCACGTCCGCGAGCAGGCCAAGGCCCTCCTCGGGGAGGACCTCGCCCGCACCGAGAAGTTCACCGTCTCGATCAAGGACGGCCTCGACATGCGCGAGACCCTGCGCAACTGGCACACCGGGGATTTGTACGTGAAGGAGATCCCCCCGGCGCGCGGGAGCGTGGAGGTGGTCGTCTTCCTCTTCGAGAGCCCGGCCGATCCCGATAAGTATTCCTGGCGCACCATGTGGTACGCCGAGCACGAGGAGGAGTCCACCCTCTGCATGTACGCCACCCCCTTCGAGGGGAACATGGTGGGGCCCGGCATCGCCGAGAGCCAGTACGGGGGCGCCTTCTTCCTCTTTCCTCCGCGCCACCTCCCCGACGTCTGGCGCGACCCCCGGCTCGCCTTCACCGAGACCCTCGAGGAGCGCCTCATCGCCGGCGCCTGCCTCCACTCCCGGGAGAAGAGCGTCGCCCTCGTCTCCCCGCGTCCCCCCCTCGCCCGCTGGCGCCAAATCGCCCGCGTTTTGAAGCGGCACCTCATCTACCTCCCGCTCGGGCGCTTCTCGGGCGAGACCATCGCGCGGGTGCGGAGGTTCCACGTGCTGAACGGAAGGCACGTGAGGAGCTACGCGGCGCGGTTTATACGGGAGATGTGAGGGGGTCTGGATGTCATTCCGAGCCCTTCGCTTCGCTTAGGACAGGCGCAGCGAGGAATCTTCCCGCGCGTCCGCTAGCGTAGACCTCTCGCTGCGCTCGGGGTGACAACCTTAAGGTGGTTTTGGTCTATAGGGTGAAACCCGCCCCTGCGAATTGCGAATCCCCCACCAGACCCGGACCTCTTCCTCCCGAAACAAGAACTTAACAAGATAGATACAGCGCCGAAAAGAAAGCCGGGTTACAATGAACGCGTGGGGATGCCCCGGCGGTCCGGTGCCGGAGGATCCCCAGTGGCGGCCGCCGAGACTTCAAACGAGCGCAGTCCGTCCCGTGAAAGGAGCCATCCGATGATCGCCGAGCCCGTCCAAATCGTGTGGAAGGTGACCGAGCCCACGCAAGGGCTGAGCCGCGATCAAGTCTGGAGGATGGCGGTCCGCACCCGGGGGAACCTGGAGCTGACCCGCTTTCTCGACGCGATGGAGCTGGATGGCGCCTGCGACGTCGTGGTGACCGACGCGCAGGGCCGGGAAACCCTCTTCCACTGCGGGCTTCCCTCCGGCCACCTGGCCGAAACGGGCGATACGGCTTCCGGCGCGCTGTCGGCCTCCGCCGCCCAGTAGCGCCGATCTGTGGCGACCCTGGTCTGTAGGGGCGGCCGGCCGGTCGCCCCTACGAATTTGGCCAAGGGATGGTGCCCCGGTTTTCCCTCTCCCCTTGGGAGAGGGGGCCTGCCCCTGCATCGTCTCTTGCGGCGCTTTTTGTAGGGGCGGCCCCCTGTGGCCGCCCGTTGGTTTGGGGGCGGGCACGGGGGCCCGCCCCTACGTCGTCTTATGGCGATCCTGGTCTGTAGGGGCGGGTCTGAGACCCGCCCCTACGTACTCATGCGCCATCATCCGGTGCAATGCCCCTACGAATTCCCCGCCCGCCCGTGCTACCATCCCCCTCTCGCATGTCCTTCACCGCATCCGTCTGACCCAGGGGAGGCACCGTCTTGGACTACGTGCCCGAGCTTCACGCCACCGTCGCGGCCATCGGCCGGGAGTTCCGCCGCTTGGCAGGCTGGTTCCGCACCTTCGGGGAGGAGGACTGGAAGCGGCCCTCCTACTGCCCGGGCTGGAACGCCGCCAAGGTGGTGGGCCACATGGCCTTCGGGGGCGCCTTCTTCGCCTCCTCGGTGCGGAACGCGCTCAAGGGCGACCTGGGTTTTCCGCTCGGGGCCAAGGACCAGGCCGAGTTCATGCGCATCCGGGAGGACATGGCCCAGGAAATCGCGGATCTCTCGCCGGAGCGGCTCATCGAGCGCTTCGAGCTGAACACCGGGGACGTGTACGGCCTTTTTTCGACCCTGAAGCCCGGGGACTTCGAGCGGCCCACCTGGCACCGGCGGGGGGTGTTCCCGGTGCGGCGGCTGGTCATCTCGCGCCTGAACGAGCTCCTGCTCCACGAGTGGGACATCTGGAACGAGCCCGGGCGCGCCATGACGCAGCAGCCCATCGGCACCGCGGCCGGGAACCTGCGCCAGCACTTCCCGCTCTTCTACGAGCTGAGCCCGGCCGAGGGGCTCTCGGGCACCTTCGCCTTCCGCCTCACCGACGGCAAGAAGTGGGCCATGCGGGTGGAGGGCAAGAAGGCGCAAGATTTGGGACTGGGCGAGCACAGGGCCGATGTGACGATCTCCGCCACCGGGAGCGACATGCTCCTCCTCGCCACCGGCCGGGGCCCGGTCGAGGAGAGGCGGAAAGAGGGCCGGTTCACCGTCGAGGGGGACGAGAAGAAGGCCCAGGCCCTCATCCCCAAATTGTTCTTCCCGCTGTGATGATATGGGGAACGGCGCCGCATTTTTGTAGGGGCGTATTGCAATACGCCCCTACGGGCGGATGCGGCCACGGGTTTTGCAGGATGCATGGCATGCGCCCCCGCGCCCAATCAGATGCACCGCGTGTTTTGTAGAGGCGGTTCGCGAACCGCCCCTACGGGACCATCGTGACAGGATATTCGTAGGGGCGGCCCCCTGTGTCCGCCCCCCCTGTGCGGATGGGGCAGGCACAGGGGCCTGCCCCTACGGATCAAACCCCCGTTTCCCGCCCATCCGATCCTCCGATATATTTCCTTTTTAGCACCCGGTTTCCCCACGACAGGAGGCGCCCCATGCCCGCCACGGCCAAGGGACAGGAACTGCTGGACAAGATGATGCAGGCGCGCGGCTTCGTCTGGCCCGCCTTCGAGCTCCTGTGCGAGATGGACCCCGAGCTCATCGAGCACTACGAGGGGATGAAGAACTACGTCCTGGGCAAGAAGCAGGAGATGCCCGAGCACCTGCGGGAGACCTTCATCTCGGTGGCCATCGCGGTGCGCCACCCGGCCGACACCGAGGGGCTCAAGGAGCACGTCAAGCGCGCCCTCAAGCTGGGGGCCGCGCCGAGGCAGGTGCTCGAGGCCTTCGAGTCGATCTTCCCCCCGTGCGGGATGATGGTCCTCATCGCGGGCTGCAACGCCCTCAAGCGCTCCATGGACGAGCTGGGCCTCAAGGCGTGAGCCCTTGCCGCCCGGCGACATCCGCCCCGTGAACGCGCCCGCGGAGCGCCCCGGCCCCGGCCGGATCGCCTGGACCTTCCTCCGGCTGGGGGCCTTCGCCTTCGGGGGCCTGGGCGGGGCCCTCGCGCTCCTCGAGCGCGAGCTGGTCGAGAGGCGGGGCTGGGTCTCGCGGCGGGACTTCGGCGAGGCCCTCGCCCTCACCAAGCCCCTCCCCGGCTCGACCATGGTGCAGGTGGCGGCCTACCTGGGCGCGCGGCTGGGCGGCTGGCCGGGGGCGCTCGCCGCCGCGCTCGCCTTCGTCGCCCCGGCCGCCTGCCTCATGACGGCGGCGGCGGCCCTCACGGCGTCGCTGCCGGACGCCCCCTGGGCCCGGGGGGCGCTGGCCGGCGTCCAACTCGCGGTGGCGGGCCTCCTCGCCTCGGCCATGTGGAGGCTGGCCCGCAGCGAGGCGCGGGGGAGGAGGCTCACCCTCGTCCTCCTCGCGGCGTGCGCCCTGGGGTTCTTCGCTCCGGCCGCGCTCGTGGTGGCCGGGGCGGGGGCGGCGGGGGTGCTGGCCGAGGGGACGCGGGATGCTTGAGCTCGTCCTCCGCTTCCTGCTCGTGGGGGCGCTGGCCTTCGGCGGGGGACAGGCCGCCCTCCCCTTGGTCGAGCGGATCGCCGTGGCCGAGACGGGCTGGCTCAGCCCCCGCGACTTCGCCGCGGGGGTGGGCATCGCCCAGGCCACCCCCGGGCCGGTGCTCATCCTCGCCGCCTTCGTGGGCCACCGCGCGGCGGGGCTCCCCGGGGCGCTCGCGGCCACCCTGGCCGTCTTCGCCCTGCCGATCCTCCTCGCGGCGCTCGCCGCCCGCATGGCGGAGCGCTGGCGGGGCGGGGCGGCCTTCGAGGCCTTCGGGCGCTTCGCGGGGGCGGCCGCCATCGGGCTGCTGGGGGTGACCCTCGCCTCGATCGCCTGGCCCCTCGTCCAGGCGCACCCGGCGCTGGCCCTCCTCTCCGCCGCCGTCTTCCTCGCCGAGCGCGGGGGCGCCTCGCCGATTCTGCTTCTCGCCGGGGCCGCCGCCGCGGGAGGGGCGTGGGGCGCCCTCGCGGGTTGATGTTACAATCCGCCTTTGCCCCATCCGCCGCCCGGAAACCGGCCCAAGCCGATCCTCCGCGGAGCATGGCTCCCGCCCGGATGGGCGGGGGGAGAGGGGAGCTTTCCCCCGGGTGAGGTTTCGGGATGAAACCCTTGAGGACGCACCGATGACGGATCTCCCGCGCCGCCTCCTCGTCGCCATCGGCGGGAACGCCACCCACCCCGGGAACATCCGGGGGACGCCCCAGGAGCAGATCGTCATCGCCAAGGCCACGGCGCAGTCCCTGCTCCCCCTCATGGAGCTGGACAACGAGCTGGTCGTCACCCACGGCAACGGGCCCGTGGTGGGGAAGATCCACATGCGCATGGCGCTCTCGCGCAAGCGGGTGTCCCCCATGACGCTCGACATCTGCGTGGCCCAGAGCCAGGGGGGGATCGCCTACCTCCTCATGCAGGCCCTGGAGAACGCCCTGCGCGAGAAGGGGAACCCCCGGCACGTCGTCTGCCTCTTGACCCAGGTCGAGGTGGACCCCGGCGACCCCGCCTTCCGGAACCCCACGAAGCCCATCGGCTTCTTCTACGACGAGGCCGAGGCGCGCGCGGCCGGGCGCGAGATGGGCTGGATCATGCGCGAGGACGCCGGCCGGGGCTGGCGCCAGGTGGTGCCCTCGCCCGAGCCCCGCCACATCGTCGACATCTCCCTCGTGCGGGCGATCATGGAGCATGGGGACATCTGCATCGCGGGGGGAGGGGGCGGCATCCCCGTCGTGCGCGGCCCCAAGGGGGAGCGGCGGGGCGTCGAGGCCGTCATCGACAAGGACCTCACCTCGGCCCTCATGGCCAAGGTGCTGGGCATGGAGGCCTTCCTGATCCTGACCGAGGTCCGGCGCGCCGCCATCCATTGGGGGACCCCCAGGCAGCGCGAGATCGAGCGCGCCACCCCCGCCCAGATGCGCGCCTGGCAGCGCGAGGGCCACTTCCCCGAGGGGAGCATGGGGCCCAAGGTCGAGGCCGCCTGCCGCTTCGTCGAGCGGGGGGGCAAGCGCGCCGTCATCGCCCATCTCGAGGAGGCCATCCCCGCCCTGCGGGGGAAGGCGGGCACCCACATCGTGCCCGAGGGGAGCCTGTGATCGCCCTGCGCCTCGCCGGAGGGGCCGCGCTGCGCGCCCTGGCCCCGCCCGGGCGCGGGAGCGTCCTCGCCGTCTTCCGCCGGAGCCTCTACCTGGAGCGATCGGACGGCGCCCTCGCCTGCCTCGGCCCCCCCGCCCTGGGCCCGGGCCCCCTGAACGCGCTGTGCGGTCTCCCCGAGGGCTTCGAGTGGGAGGCCCAAGGCGTCTCGCCCGGCCTCCCGTTCATGTGCGAGGGCGGGGAGGCCCGCGCCGGGGGCGTCGCCGTCTCGCTGCGGGAGGCGCGGCCGTGGCGGCCGACACCGCTTCCCGCCGGCTGGAGCGATGGCCTGGCCGGAGGGCTGGAGGCGCTCGGGCGGGAGGCGAATCCGCCGGCGGAGGGGATGGGGGGAATCATCCCGGAGCTGATCGGGCCGCCAATCCTTCGCAGGGGCGAGGCATGCCTCGCCCCTACAGACGAGAGCACCCCCTTACGCCGCCTCGCCTGGCCCGCGGCGCGCATCCTGGATGCCTGGCTCGCCGGGGCCCTGCGCGGAGAGGCCGGCCCGTCCCCGAAGGAGGCTGAAAACCTCATCGGCCTGGGGCCGGGCCTCACCCCCTCCGGGGACGACTTCATCGGCGGGATGCTGATCGCCCTGCGCGCCCTCGGGGAGGAGGGAACGGCGGACCGGCTGGCCGGCTGGGCGCTCCCGCTCGCGGCGCGGCGGACGGGGAAGATCAGCCTCGCCCACCTGGCCTGCGCGGCCGGGGGGGAGGGGAACGCCGCCCTGCACGGGGCCCTGGCCGCGCTCGCCTCGCCGGGCGCGGAGGGGCTGGCGGAGGCCCTCGCCGCCGTTCACGCCGTCGGCCACACCTCGGGCTGGGACGCCCTGGCGGGGGCGGTGGCGGCCTGCGCGGCGTGGACCCGCGGGGCGGCGCGGCGCGGGAGGCCCCGGGGCTTTGAAGGAAGGCGGCCCGCTCCGGTATGATTCCGGCTCCCGAATCTCGCGAACATTCGATCGGAGGATGGGCATGGAGCGCGTTGCCGTCGTGGGGGTGGGCGCCATCGGGGGGGTGGTGGCCGCGCGCCTCCTGGAGAAGGGCCGGTGCGATGTCACGCTGTGCGTGCGCACCCCCTTCGAGAAGCTGGTGGTGGAGACCCCGAAGCGGGTGATCGAGGCCGAGGCCAAGTGCGCGACCGACCCGGCCCGGGTCGGGCCCGCCGAGTGGGTGCTCCTCGCCACCAAGGCCCACCACACCGAGGGCGCGGCGGGCTGGCTCAAGGCCCTGGCGGGCCCCGGGACCGTCATCGCCGTGCTCCACAACGGGGTCGAGCACCTCGAGCGGGTGACGCCCTACGCGAACGGGGCGCGCGTGCTCCCCGTCGTGGTGCAGTGCCCGGCCGACAAGGTGGGGCTCGGGCGGATGAAGCACCGCAGCTTCGTGCGCCTCGTGGCCCCGGACGACGAGTACGGGCGCGGCCTCGCCAAGCTCTTCGAGGGGACGGACGTGGAGGTGCCCCTCACGAAGGACATCAAGACGGAGCTCTGGACCAAGCTCACCGTCAACTGCGCCCAGAGCCCCATCACCGGCCTCACCCGCCGCCGGCGCGAGGTGCTGGGCCGCCCGGACGTCTCGGAGGTTTCGCTCGCCCTGGCGCGCGAGTGCGCCGCGGTGGGCCGGGCGGAGGGCGCCAGGCTGGCCCCCGGCTTCGCCGAGGAGGTCATCGCCCGGCAGAAGAAGATGCCGCCCGACGCCACCACCTCCATGCTGACGGACGCCTGGGAGGGCAAGCCCCTCGAGATGGACGCCTTCACGGGGGCCGTCATCCGCTTCGGGGAGAAGCACGGGGTGCCCACTCCGGTGACGCGCGTCGTCCACGCCCTGGGCTCGGCCGTGAACCGGGAGGATTAGGGAAAGGGAAGCAATGGTCCCTAGGGGCGGTTCGCGGACCGCCCCTACGGTTTTCCCTCTCCCCCTGGGAGAGGGTAGGGTGAGGGCGCGGGCGAGGGGCATCCCCTCACCCCGGCCCTCTCCCAAAGGGAGAGGGGGCCTTCCTCCCTACGGATGAATATGCGTGAGGCGCCTGGTCCGTAGGGGCGGTTTGCGACCGCCCCTACAGACAAGAACCGCCAAAGGCGGCGCGGGGGCGTATTGCAATACGCCCCCGCGGATGTGCCCTGCAGGGGGATGTCATCCTGCCCCGGCCCCCGGTTGACCCCGCCCTCCGCCCGCCCGGATAATTGCCGGGCCATGCCGGACAGCGCGCTCGATCTTTCCGGGGAGGGTGCCTCAGGTGCCTGAAGGTTCAACGGCTTCCGCGTCTTCCGCCGGCGACAAGGGCGCGCCCCTGCCCGCGCCCGGCCTCCCGGGCTAGGGAGCCCCGCCCTTGGACGGGATGCCGGCGCGGGGGCTGGGCCTCCTCGCCATCTTCTGCGACCTGGAGGCCCGCTGGCACGCCGAGTTCCGGGAGTGGCTCCGGGAGGAGATGTTCCCGGCCCGGCTCGCCGTCGGCTTCTGCGCCTGTGCCTCCTACGACTTGGTGGCGGGGGAAGGAGACGACCGCTCCTCCTCGGCGCCGCCCTTCCTCACCCTCTACGAGACGCCCGCCCTCGCGGACCTCTACGGCGAGCCCTACGCGGCGCTCCGGCGCAACCGCGGCGAGCGCGACCGGGCCTTCCACCAGCGCATGATGGGGATGGAGCGCTACACCCTGGCGGCCGCCTCGCTCCCCCCGGCCGGGCGGCCCGGGGAAGAGAGCGGCCTGGGGCCGCTCGCCTTCGTGGACCGCTTCGACATCCGGCCCGCCGACATGGACGGCTTCAACGTCTGGTACGAGGCCGAGTACGCCCCCTGGTGCGCCATGGCGCCCGGCTTCATCCGGGTGCGGCGCTACCTCGCCATGGAGGGGGCGCCCCGCCACTTCATCCTGCACGAGTTCGCGTCCGAGGAGTTCCTCGACCACAAGCTCTGGCGGGCCATCCGCCACGAGGAGCGCTGGGCCCCCTGCGCCATGACCCACGGCTCCCCGGCGCTGTACAGAAGGGTGGCGCAGCTGCCGTAATTATTTGAATTTATTGACAGACAAGTTATCGTGCACAGGTTAATTCATTGACAGTAGCCCCAAAAGGGGCCATATTGTTTATGCGGTTGACAGGGCTCCTTTTTATTGGAGTCCGCGGCATTGAATATGCCGTCAGCCGCCTTTTTTTTGCCAAAATCACAAGAGGCCAGCGTGTATCTCCTGTATCTGGATGAGTCAAGAAAACCACGGTGACTGGATAAGCTCGTAGCTTCCTACCTCTTCTCCTCCAAAAACGAATAGTCCTCCTTCCACGGCTTGGGCGGGGAGGCGGAGTTGGGGTCGTGGCCGTCGCGGGTGAGGCGGTCGCGGAACCAGCCCGAGTAGACCTCGTTGCGCGCGGGGTCGAAGAGGGCCATGTCGCAGAAGATCTCGATGCAGTTGCCCGAGGGGTCGGAGATATAGAAGGCGTGGTTCTCGCCCCAGAGGCCGTCCCCCTCGGGATGGGTGGGGCTGTGGATGGCGCGCGCCCAGACGATCTCGACGCCCAGGCGCGTGAGGTGCCTCTCCCAGGCCTCGAGCTCGCGGCGGGAGGCCACCTGGAGGGCGATGTGGTGCATGCCGGGCCCGGGGCGCTGCATGGTGTTGACCTCGGGGGCGGGGCACTCCCAGCGGCGCCAGAAGAAGAGGCTCACGTCGTGGTGGAGGGCGGTGCAGCGCAGGAAGGCCAGGCCGAAGTCCACGCCGGGCACCCGGCCGGGAGGGTGGATCTCGGTGATGGTGAAGCCGAGCTTGCCGACGTAGAAGTCGAGCGCGGCCTCGATGTCGTGGACCTTGAGGCCGATGTGCTGGAGGCCCAGGAAGGGCGAAGGGGGCTGGGGCATGGAAACGCTCCTCGGCGGAGAAGGATTCATGCGTGAGGGTAGCACGGACCGGCCGTGATGGCCTGTTCCCCTTCGGGGGAGGAATCCAAGGCCATGCGAACCCGTAGGGGCGGTTCGCGAACCGCCCCTGCGCCTCGCGAATGCCGCGTCAGAGGGGCTGTCTTGCCCCCTCTCCCTCCGGGAGAGGGCCGGGGTGGGGGAATGCCTCTCGTCCGCGCCCCCTCACCCTACCCTCTCCCGGAGGGAGAGGGTTCCTGCGGCAACATCCGCCCGGGCTCCGCGGCGGCCGGCGGGGCCTCGGGGAGCGGGGCCAGGCGCTGCGAGGCGATCACGGCCCCGGCGAGCGCCAGCCCGATGAGGTCCGTCAGCCATCCCGAGTGGATCAGCAGCAGGGAGGCGGCGCCGGTGGCTAGCCGCTCCCAGGGGCGCAGGGGGGCCAGGAGGAAGCCGTGCAGGCTCGCCGCGAGGAGCACCACCCCCGCGCAGGCGCTCAGCACCGCGAGGGCCACCTGGCCCCAGTCCCCCACGAGGAGGAGCGCCGGGCCGTACACGAAGAAGAAGGGCACGACGAAGCCCGTCGCCCCCAGCCGGACGGCGGCGATGCCGGTCGCCCAGAGGGGGGTCTGGCCGATGCCCGCGGCGGCGTAGACGGCCAGGGCCACGGGCGGGGTGATGGCCGAGATGATGGCGAAGTAGAAGACGAACAGATGCGCCGCGATGGGGACGACGCCCAGCTTGATGAGGGCGGGGACGAGAAGGGCGGCCTGCATCACGTAGGCCGCCGTCGTGGGCATCCCCATGCCCAGGATGATGCCGGCGACCATGGTGAGCGCCAGGGCCGGGATGAGGCTCCCCGAGGCGAGGGAGAGGATGAAACTCGTGAACTTGATCCCTAGGCCGGTGTGGGCGATGACGCCGATGACGATTCCGGCCGAGGCGCAGGCGGCGGCCACCCCCACGGAATTGTGGGCCCCGCTCTGGAGCGCTCCGTAGAAGCCCTTGAGGTCCAGCCGGGTCCCGGCCCGCAGGGAGGAGATGAGGACGACGGTGACGGTGGACCAGAAGGCGGCGAGGAAGGCGGTGTAGCCCTCCCACATGAGCCAGACGAGGACGAGGATGGGGACCAGCATGTGCCCCCGCGCGGCGAGCACCCCCCGGAGGGGGGGGATCTCCTCGGGCCGCAGGCCCCGCAGCCCCGTGCGGCGCGCCTCGAAGTGGATGGCCATGAAGAGCGCCAGGTAGTAGAGCAGGGCGGGGATGGCGGCCTGGAGCGCCACCTGGCTGTAGGGGATGCCCGCCAGCTCGGCCAGCACGAAGGCCGCCGCCCCCATGACGGGCGGCATGATCTGGCCTCCCGTCGAGGCCACCGCCTCGACCGCCGCCGCGACGTGGCCGCGGAAGCCGGTGCGCTTCATCAGCGGGATGGTCAGCCAGCCGTCCACCATCACGTTCGCCACCGCGCTCCCCGAGATCGTGCCGAAGAACCCGCTCGAGATGCAGGCGATCTTGCCCGGGCCGCCGGGCGAGCGCCCGGCGAGGGCGGAGGCCAGGTCCATGAACAGGGCGCCCGTGTTCGTGCGCTCGAGGAAGGCGCCGAAGATGACGAACAGCACGACGTAGGTCGCCGAGACGCCGAGGGGGATGCCGAAAATCCCGTCGGGAGAGAGGTAGGCGATGTCCAGCAGGGTCTCGAGACTCAGCCCGGCGTGGCGCATGGGGCCCGGCAGCCAGGGCCCGGCCAGGGCGTAGAAGATGAAGGCGAGGACGGTCAGGGTGAGGGTGGGGCCCAGGGTGCGGCGCGAGGCCTCGAGCACCATGAGGACGAGGAGGACGCCCATCGCCGTCTGCGCCCCGGTGAGGGAGTCCACGTACACCATCCGGCTGTTGAGGTGCTCGAGGTTCCAGAAGATGTAGAGGAGCGGCGCGAGCGAGCAGGCGAGGAGAACGAGGTTCCCCAGGCGGGGCAGCCCCGCCGCGAGCCTGCCGCCCGAGAGGAAGGTGTACTCCAGCAGGCGCGAGAGCCCGTATCCCTCCTGGGGCCGGGCGAGGAAGACGAGGCAGAAGACCAGCGCCAGGTGGACGCCCCGGAGCACGAAAGCTTCCGGGGCGCCCGCCATGGCGATGTAGAGGTGAAAGAGGGACATCCCGGCGGCGATGAGGCCGATCAAGAAACCCTGTGGACGCCCCACACCGCCTTCCACGAGCCGGTCCTCCGGCTAGTTCCGCGCCCCGATCTCCTTGTAGTACCGCGCCGCGCCGGGGTGCACGGGCACGCCCACGTCGGCGGCCATCTCCTTGGGCGTGAGGCCCTTGGTCGCGGGCACCACGGCGTGGATGGACGCTAGGTTCTTCGCCATCGCCCTGGTGAGCTGATAGACCAAGTCGTTCGAGAGCTTTCCGCTCGCGATCAGGTGGGTGTAGGTGCCGAAGGCCGAGACGTCCTTGTCCTGGCCCTTGTAGGTTCCGGCCGGGATGTTGCGCCGGGCGTAGCCGCCGTTGAGCTTGAGGAGCTTCTGGAAGGTGGCGTCGTCCAGGTTCATCAAGGCGACCTTGCGGCCCGTGGCCAGGTCCATGAGGGCGGGAGCGGGGATGGTGGTGACCAGCATGAAGGCGTCCGAGTGCCCGTCCCGCATGAGGGCCACAGAGTCGTTGTAGGAGCCGTGGTTCACCTTGGCGAGGTCCTTGTAGGTGAGGCCGCCCGTCGCGAGGAAGTGGCGGGCCATCTGCTCGCCGGTGTTGCCCACGGCCTGGGTGGTGAGGCGCTTGCCTTTGAGCTGGGCCGGGGTGCGGATGGTGTCGCCGCCCTTGTCCAGGACCACCGCGTGGAAGTACTGCAGGTAGAGCGTCGCCACGTGGCGGACGTTCTGGGTCTTCTTGTCGAAGGGCTTCCGGCCCAGGACGGCGTCCGCCGTGGAGACGGAGTTGCCCAGGCCGAGGTCGGCCTTGCCCGCCTCGACGCCCTTCACGTTGCTGATGCCGGCGCCGAGCTGGACGGTGATGTTCACGCCCTTGAGCTCGCGCTTGGCGATCTCGGCGACCGCCCCGCCGAGCGGATACCAGGAGCCGCCCTGCGGCCCGGTCATCATCTTGAGCTCCGCCGCCTGGGCGGCGCCGGCCACAGCCAGCCATCCGGCCGCCAGCGCGGCCAGCCCCATCCATCCCTTCGTCTTCATGTTCGCGCCCTCCTTCGCGTGAATGAAACCCAGCGCCCCCCGCGCGGGAGAAGGGGCGGCCCAGCCCCCCGCTCCGGGCGGGATCGGTCCACGGACTCCATGAAAGAAGCCGCCTCGAAATGCTTGAAAGATTGGAGAAAGTGTATGCCAGGCGGAGGGGAGGGCGCAACGATTATTCCGGAGGCGGGGGGGTGGATTTGCAGGGGCGAACCTTCCTTCGGAGGCCGAAGCCCCCTTCGGAGGGCGAAGGCCTCGTATTCGCCCTGGGCGGGCGTCCATTCGGGAAGGTCGATGATGGCTCTATGAAGCTCGCCAAAGGTAAGCGTTGCCCTTGGGGGGACATCTTCCCTCACCCCCGACCCCTCTCCCAATGGGAGAGGGGCGCCGCGGTTCATCTTGCTCTCGCCCCCAAAGTGAACGGCGCCACGCCTCCCTCTCCCTCTGGGAGAGGGCCGGGGTGAGGGGGAGGCTCGCGGCGGCCGCCGCTTTTCCCCTCATCCTTCATCCTACCCCGGAAGCAGGATGGCCTGGTCGGGCTCGAAGCAGAGCGCCACCCCCTCGCCCGGGACGAGGGGGACCTCGCCCCGGCGGTGGGGCCCGTCCGCGAGGAGGAGGGCGCCCCCCGCCTCGACGCGGTAGCGGACGGCGCTGCCCAGGAACTCCCGCCCGCGCACGACCCCCTCCAGCCGCCCGGCGCCGGCCGGGGCCGGCTCGTTCTTCCGGCGGACGAGGAGGTGGTGGGGCCTGAGGACAAGGCCCGCCGGGCCCTCCTCCGCCGGAGCGCCCAGGGGGACGCGGATTCCGCCCGCTCCCTCGAAGGCGCCGCCGCGCACCCGGCCCTCGATCAGGTTGGCCGTCCCCAGGAACTGCGCCACGAAGCGGTTGGCCGGCCGGTCGTAGAGCTCGATCGGGGTGCCGAGCTGCTGGATGACGCCGCCGTCCAGCACCGCGATCCGGTCGGCGATGGTGTTGGCCTCCTCCTGGTCGTGCGTCACGTAGACGGCGGTCGTGCCGAGCTTGCGCTGGAGGTCGCGGAGCTCCCCGCGCATCTGGACGCGGAGCTTGGCGTCGAGGTTCGAGAGGGGCTCGTCGAGGAGGAGCACCTCGGGCTCGACGACGATGGTGCGCGCCAGCGCCACCCGCTGCTGCTGCCCGCCCGAGAGCTGGGAGGGCCGCCGGGCGCCGTAGCCGCCAAGGCCCACGAGGTCGAGGGCGGCTTCCGCCCGGCGGGCGACTTCGGCCCGGGGGAGCCTGCGCTCCTCGAGGCCGAAGGCCACGTTGCGCCAGACGCTCATGTGGGGCCAGAGGGCGTAGTTCTGGAAGACCATGCCCACGTTGCGCCGCCAGGGGGGCACCCCGGTGACGTCCCGGCCCCCGATGAGGACGCGGCCGGCCTGCGCGCGGCCGAAGCCCGCGATGAGGCGCAGCAGCGTCGTCTTGCCCGAGCCCGAGGGGCCCAGGAAGGCGAAGAACTCGCCGGGCCTGATCTCCAGGCTCACGTCCCGGAGGACCTGGACGGGCCCGTAGGCGAGGCTCACGCCCTCGATGACGACCCCGGCGCTCATGCCCCCGCCCCCGCCGGGATCTCCGCCCGGGCGGCCGGGACCGCCGCCCCCACCCCGAGCTTGCCCTGGCCGATCAAGCGGTTCGAAAGGTAGGCGCCCGCCGCCATCAGCGCCACCGCCACGATGCCCAGCGCCGCCCCCGGGCCCCGCCCCGCCGCGCTCTGCATGTAGACGTAGATGCCGTAGGAGAGAGGGGCGTTGGCGTCGGTCGAGACGAGCATGAGGGTGGTCGAAAGCTCCACCGCCGCCGTCACGAAGCTCGCCACGAAGCCGGCGAGGATGCCCCCCGACATGAGGGGCACGGTGACGCGCGCCACCGTCCGGAGCCGGTGGGCCCCCAGGTTCTCCGCCGCCTCCTCGAGCGAGGGGTGCACCTGCTGGAGGGCGGCCACGCAGGCCCTGAGCGCGTAGGGCAGCCGCCGCACCGAGAGGGCCACCACCAGCACCGGCCAAAAGGCGGCGAGGGGCTCCCCGCTCCAGGGCAGGGCCACGCCGTGGAAGGTGCGGAGGTAGCCGATCCCCAGCACCACCCCGGGGATGGCGAGGGAGGCCATCGAGACGTAGTCCAGCAGGTGCCGCCCCGGGATGCGGGTGCGGAGGATGAGGTAGGCGATGGCCGTCCCGGCGATGACGTCGATCCCGGCGGCGAGCCCGCTGTAGAGCAGGGTATTGGTCATGAACTGGGGCGTCTCGCGGAAGACCTCGGCGTAGTGCTGGAGGGTCAGGCCCTCGGGCAGCACGCTGAAGGACCACACCCTCCCCACCGAGAGCAGGAAGATCCCCAGGTGGGGGGAGAGCACCAGGGCCAGGATGAGGAAGACGACGGCGTAGCAGCCCGCCTTCTCCCAGGGCCGGAGCGGCTTCTTCGAGAGGCCTCCCGCGCCCTTCTGCACGGTGGCGTATTCCTTGCCCCGGAGCGCCAGCCCCGCCAGCCCCATGGCGAGGAGCGAGAAGGCCACCATGATCACCGAGAGCACGTAGCCCATCGGGTCCGCCACCCCGATGGTGGTGATGCGGAGGTAGGCCTGGGGGCCCAGCATCTGGGTCACGTTCAGGAGGAGCGGGGTGCCCAGCTCGTCGAACACCTTCGTGAAGACGAGCAGCGCCCCCGCCGCGTAGCCCGGCATGGCGAGGGGGAAGACGATCCGACGGAAGAGGCGGAAGCCGCTCGCCCCCAGGTTCTGGGCGGACTCCTCCATGGAGCTGTCGATGTTGGCGAGGCTGGCCGAGAGGTTCATCAGCAGGAAGGGAAAGTAGTGCAGGGTCTCGACGAAGATGACGCCGTTCAGCCCCTCCATGAAGGGGACCGTGACGCCGAGCCAGCGCTCCAGCAGCAGGTTCACGCTCCCGCTCCGGCCGAAGACGAGCTGCATGGCCACCGCCCCCACGAAGGGGGGGATGATGAGGGGGATGATCCCGAGGCTCTGGATGAGGATTGCCCCGCCCAGCTCGAGCCGGGTGGTGAAGTAGGCGAGCGGCACCGAGATGAGGGTGGCCAGCAGCATGGACATCAGGGCCACGTAGAGGGAGTTCCAGAAGGACTCGACGAAGAGCGCCGCCCCGAAGAAGTCCTGGAAGTGGACCAGGGTCAGGCCGCCGCGCCCGTCCGAGAAGGCGGCCAGGATGACCTGGAGCACCGGCACCGCGAGGAAGAGCAGGAGAAAGAGGGCGATCGCCAGCGCGGCCAGCGCGGTGCCCGCGTTGCGGCGCATGAAGCCCTCCTCCCTTTGTCTTATCGCCGGGCTATGGGTTGAAAACTGAATTCTTGGGGCGTTGACTCTCGAAATGACATCAGCGGGCCATTCTCCCTCCCCCCCGGGGGAGGGTTGGGGAGGGGGAGGCGCCGTTAGAGTCCTCCCTCCCCCTGCCCCCTCCCGGAGGGAGGGGAAAAACCGGAATCCAAATCCGCCCTTCTTGTCATTCCGAGCCCTTCGCGGAGTTTACCCTGAGTGAAACGAAGGGCTCAGGACAGGCTCCGCGGGGAATCTGCTTTTGAAGACCAGAAGCAGATTCCTCGGGCCATCGGCCCTCGGAATGACATCACGGGCCATTCTCCCTCCCCCAGGTTCTTGGGGCGGGGGGGGAGGGTTGGGGAGGGGGAATGACCATGAGGTCCTCCCTCCCCCTGCCCCCTCCCGCCTCCGCGGGCCGGAGCCCTTCCGCCTTCGCCACATTCGCTTCGGCGGGCGAAGGCCCGGAGGGAGGGGGAAACCTCGCCCCCGCGGAAAAACGACAAGGGGCTCCGCTGCCAACCAACCTCAGCGGGCCTATTGTTGCCGCTCCCCCCTACCTCATCATCGAGACCGCCTGGCGGGCCAGCTTCTGCGCCTCGGCGTAGTTCCGCCGGGCGAAGGCGTCCCACTCGGCCTCGATCTCCGCCTGGCGCTTGGGCGGCGCCTGGCCCTTCTTCCGGGGCCGGAAGATGCTCAGGAACTCCTTGTCCGCCGCCTGCTTCGCGCTCACGGGGACCGAGCCGGCCAGTTCCTTGGCGCGGCCCAGGAGCGCGATGGCCTGGGCGTCGGCCTTGTCCTTGAGCCTGGCCCCGGCGTCGTGGATGGCCTTCCAGGCGGCCGTCAGCTCCTTCAGGCGGAAGGTGATGACCTGGTCGAACATGGCGTTCACGACGAGGTAGCGCGACCGGGAGACGCGGGTGTCGAACTTCACGGCGGCGCCGATCGAGGCGTCCTTGAAGGGGTTGGGCAGGCCCTTCGCCTTCTCGTAGGCCGAGGGGAGGACGGGCAGCCGCTGGATCTTGGGATCGAGGAGAAGCACCTGCCCCCCGGGCGAGAGCAGGAAGTCGATGAAGGCGCCCGCCGCCCTGGGGTTCTTCGCGTTCTTGATCATGCCGATGTTGGCCGGCACGAGCGTCGTCACCTTGGGGTAGGCGAACTCCACCGGGAAGCCGCTCGCCTTGGACGAGAAGCCGAAGAAGTCGATGACGATCCCGATCCCGAACTGGCCGTTGTTCACCCCCTCGGGGACGCCAAAGCTCCGCTCGGTCACGGAGGCGAAGTTGCCCGCCATCTCCAGGACGGTCCGCCAGCCCTTCTCCCAGCCCTCGCCCTGGAGGATGGTCTCGATGGTGAGGTGGGTCGTGCCCGAGCGCGAGGGGGCGGAGATGGCGACGTGGCCGTGGTAGACGGGCTTCTTCAGGTCGTCCCACTCGCGGGGTTCGGGCAGGTTCTTCGCCTTGAGGTAGCGGGTGTTCCACATGATGCCGTAGCCCGAGGCCGCGAAGCCCTTGTAGAAGCCGTCCGGGTCGTTGATCGGATAGGCGCCGACCCGGGCCGGGATGCCGCCCGCCTTCGCCTCGTACTTCTGGAGGAGCCCCGCCGCCTTCAGCACCTCGAAGGCGTCCGGCGCCGAGGCCCAGAAGATGTCCGGGGGATTCGAGGCCGTCTCCCGCACGTAGGCGATGGCCGCCGAGGTCCCCTTGTTCAGCACCTCGACCTTGGTGCCCGGGTGCTTCTTCTCGAAGGCCCGGGCGTAGACGCTGTAGAGATCCTTGGGGAACGAGGTGACGATGACGAGCTTGGGCTCGAGGCCCGCGGCGCCGGCCGGCGCCGCGAGGAGCGCCAGCGCGGAGAGAAGAGCCGCCGAGAGCAGCCCGCGCCGGCTCAGGCAGAAGGAACGCATGAGGGAATCCTCCCGGTTGATTGTCCGATCAAAGTCCCCGGCTCGCGCGGCCGGGCGCGCGGAGGCGCCTGGGGCCGTTATTTCCAGGAAGCCGAGTGTAGCCGGCCCGCGCGGCGCTTTCGTGACGAATCCGTGACGCATGGATGGCCTCGGCGCGGCGGTCATCCCGCCGCGAGGACGGCCTCGTGGATCTTCTTCGCCGCGCGGTCGGCCTTGCCCTCCGGCACCTGGCACGCCCCCGCCGCGGCGTGGCCGCCCCCGCCGTGGCCGAGGAGTATCTGGCCGATGTTGCACTTGGCGCTCCGGTCGAAGATGGATTTCCCCGCCGAGATCTCGGTCTGGCGGCGCTTGCGGCCGGGCAGGAGCGTGATGGAGACCCGGCACTCGGGGAAGAGCGCGTAGATCATGAAGCGGTTCCCCGGCCAGATGGGGTCCTCCCGCCGCAGGTCCAGGGTCACGATGCGGTCGGCCACGGTGGCGCACCGGCGGAGCTGCTCCCGGAACTTCTCCTCCAGGACGAAGTAGCGGCCCGAGCGCTCGGTGATGTCCAGGTCCTTCATCGCCTTGCCGATGGGCTGGGCGCGCACCAGGTCCGAGAGCCCGAGCAGCGTCTCCTCGATGGAGAGGCGGAAGTTGCGGAAGCGCTCCAGGCCCGTGCGCGGGTCGAGGAGGAAGTGCAGGAGGGTCCAGCCCCGGGGGTAGAGGACGTCCTTCATCGTGAGGCGGCCCGAGTCGGCCTTGTCCACGGCGGCCATCATGGGCTTGGTGTAGGCCGGGAAGCGGCCGGGCCCGCCCAGGTGGCGGTAGAGCACGCGCGCGGCGGAGGGAGCCGAGGGGTCGTTGATGTAGTTGGCGCGGGACCGCACCCGCCGCTTTTCGCTGACGTGGTGGTCCACCGCGAGGTGGGCCCCCTTCACATACGGGAGGTTGACCGTGATGTCGCGCTTCGTGACGGCGACCTTCCCCTCCTGCATGTCCTGGGGATGGACGAAGACGATCTCGCGGATCATCTCCCGCTCCTTGAGGAGCACGGCGCTCGCCAGCCCGTCCAGGTCGGCGCGGGTGAGGAGGCGGTATTGCTCTTTGCCCCGCCGGGGCGGGCGCGCGGGGAGTCTCTCTTCCATGGGTCTCCTTTGTGCGGCCCGGCCGCTCACGCCGCGGCGACGGCCCATCGGTCGCGGCCCAGGTCGCCCAGGCCCTCGCAGCCCGAGGGGGTGACGGCGACGGTGTCCTCGATCTTCACGTAGCCCACCTCGGGGTGGCGGATGTCGGTTTCGATCGAGATGACCATCCCGGCCTCGAGCCTGCGCGCGGTGTACTGGGCCTCGGCGATGGCCTGGAAGCGCTCGTGGAAATGGTAGAAGTAGCCGCCGCAGAGGTAGCGGATGTTGTGGCGGGTGAAGGCCAGGACGAGGTCCGCCCCCGCCTCCTCCATCAGGCGGTCCAGCTTGGGGCCGTCGTAGGGAAGGTGCATGGCCTCTCTCCGGAAGGGATGGCCCCGCCATGTTCCTCCACCGGGGGGGAGGGGGTCAACTGGGGGGATTCCGGATAAACGGGCGGAAGAAAAGGCCATTCGTGCCTTTTCCGCAGGGCTCATGGCCATGCGCCCTGCGGACGATTCAGCCAGGTCACGGCAGCGTCATCGCCACCCGGAAGCCCTGCTTGCCGCTGCGGGCGTCCACCTTGCTCGCGATGCGGCGGGCGGCGCGGAGATCTACCCCCGCAATCCCCCAGGCGCCTCCGCGCAGGGCGCGGAGTTCGCACTCGCCGCTCGTCCAAGCCTCGCCGCCGGAGGGAGCGCCGGCGTAGGTGCCGTTCCAGCAGTCCGCCGTCCATTCCCAGACGTTGCCGTGCATGTCGAACAGGCCGAAGGGATTGGGCGGGAAAGAGCCCACGGGCGTGGTCCGCAGGGAGGGATTCCTGCCGCACCGCTCGCAGTTCGCGTGATCGGGCTTCAGTTCCTTCCCCCACCAGTAGGGGGCCTGCGAGCCTGCGCGTGCGACATACTCCCACTCCGCCTCGGAGGGGAGGCGGTACTCGCGGCCGGTCAGCGCGCTCAGCCACCGGAGGTATTCCTGGATATCATTCCAGCTCACGTAGATGACGGGCCGGTTCCCCCGCCCCCAGCCGCGATCCTGGGGTTTGTACGAGCAGCCGCCGGCCCGCACGCAGGTGTCCCACTGCGCGAAGGTCACTTCGTACCGCCCGATGGCGAACGGCTTGGCGAGGGTGACGCGGCGCTGGGGGCCCTCGTCGGGGCGGCGCTCCTTCTCCTCCGGCGGGGAGCCCATCTCGAAGCTCCCCGGCGGGACCACCACCATCTGCGGGCAATCGGCGCATTCCTGGAACGCCGTCCCGGGGCTAAGCTCCTTGGTGAGGGGCTTCAGGGCGAGGCGGGAATCGGTCCCTGTCGCTGCAAGGAGCGCGTGCCGGCCGGCCCCGGCCTCCGGCAGGAGGGAAAGCAGGAAATCTCCCACGAGCCAGAATCCGGCTCCCCCCAGGAGCAGGGCCGCCAGGGCGCCCAGGACCGCGCCATGCCACGCCGTGAGGGCGCGGCGCCTGCGCCGCTGGGAGCTGTCCTCCGGGAACACCCGGACGCCGTACACCTCGATCGGCTCGGCGATGTTCTTGACCAGGTACTCGCCCAGGTACTCCAGCCCGCAGTCGAGCTTCTTCTGGATCTGCTCGTAGACCGTCCGGGAGACGCAAATGCCCCGCCCGTCGGCCAGCCCCTCCAGCCGGGCCGCGATGTTGACACCGTCCCCGTAGAGGGCCCCATCCTTCACCAGCACGTCGCCAAGATGAATCCCGATGCGGAACTCCATCCGGCGGCTCTCGGGCAGCTTATCGTTGCGCCCGGCGAGGGCCTTCTGGATTTCCACGGCGCAGGTCACCGCGTCAATCACGCTGGAGAACTCGGCCAGGAGGGCGTCGCCCGGGGCGTTCACCACCCGGCCCCGGTGGTGGCCGATCAGGTAGAACTGGAGCTCCCGGTATTCGCTCAGGGTGCGGAGCGTCGCCTCGTCGTCCTCGCCCATGAGGCGGCTGTAGCCCGAGACGTCGGCCGAGAGGATGGCGGCGAGCCTGCGCTCGACGCGGCCGCTCTGGGGGGCACTCTCCGACGCCATGCGCAGTCTCCGCACCAAATCACCGGAAGGTTCAGAATTTTATCATATCCGGACCCCGCCCATGGATTTTTCCTCTGTGCATGAACCAGCGCGAAATTGGACGAAATTGCGGTAACGGCCCGCGCCGGCCGGAGGGCTATCTTGTCCGAGGGCGCGGGCCCGCCTCCGGGCGGAGGGCGGGTTCCGAAACCCGTCCTGCGGGCCGCGGCAAGCGGAAAAGTCCGCTTCTCAGGGATCTGTTCACGATATTTCACGATATTCCAGGCGAAAAAATTCACCGGATTCACCAATATTCACCGATGTTCGAGCCCCAAAAACCATTCGCGGGAGGCTCCGATGCGGCTTCTGGATCACTGGCTGGAGGGGGAGGGCGTCGTCCGGCGGGCCACGCCCAACGCGGGCGGGGCCCTCGCCCCGCGCTTCCTGGTCTTCCACTACACGGCGGGCCGCGACGCCGAGAGCGCGGCGGAGTGGCTCTGCACCCCCGCGGCCCGGGCCTCGGCCCACGCGGTGGTGGCGCGGGACGGGCGGATCTTCCAGCTCGCGCCCTTCAGCGTCCGCGCCTGGCACGCGGGCGAGAGCCGGTGGGGGGAGCTGACGGGGCTGAACGCCTGGTCCATCGGGATCGAGATGGACAACCCGGGGCGCCTCGCGCGCTCGCAGGACGGCTTCCGCACCTGGTTCCGGGCCCCGGTCCCGGCGGAGGAGGCGCTGCGGGCGCGGCACAAGAACGAGGCGCAGGAATCCTGGTGGCACCGCTACACGGAGGCCCAGATCGCCCGCGCCGTGGAGCTGGCCCGCCTCCTCGCCGGGGCCTACGGGATCGAGGAGGTACTGGGGCACGACGACATCGCCCCGGGGCGCAAGGCCGATCCCGGGCCCGCCTTCCCCCTGGCCGAGGTCCGCGCCCGGGCCCTGGCCAGGGAGAAAGCCGCTCCGTAGGGACGACCGGCCTTCAGCCGGCCGGCCGCCCCTACGGACGCAAGGCGCCGCGGACGGTTCGTTTCCCCGGTGAATTGTCCCGGGGTATAGTGGGGGAGCAGGCCCCGCCATTCTTCCCCGCCCGTCCGGGCGCACATCCCAAGGAGGTGGACCATGGCCGATACCATCCGCACGGTGGATTACTACAACATCATGTCGTCCGACAGGCCGGGCGCCGGGGCGAGGATGCTCGAGCCCTTCCGCAAGGCGAAGGTGAGCTTCCTGGCGGTGCACGCCTTCCCGGAGGGGAGCCGCGTGCAGGTGGACTTCGTGCCGGCGAAGGGGTCGGATTTCCTCCGGGTGGCGCGGCGCGAGGGGGTGAAGCTCGGCCCCAAGAAGAAGGCCTTCCTCGTCCAGGGCACCGACCGGCCCGGGGCGCTGGCGGGCGTGCTGGGGTCGCTCGGGGAGGCGGGGATCAACGTGACGGCCGTGACGGGCCTGTGCGCCGGGGGGCGCCGCTTCGCCGCCATCCTGTGGGTGAAGCCCAAGGACCAGCGGGCGGCGGCCCGGGCCCTGGGGGCGAAGGGGTAGGGAGGCGTGGCAGGCTCCGCGAAGGTGTCATGCTGAGCCCTGCGCTTGCGCTCAGGACAGGCTCCGCGAAGCATCTCGGTTTTGCCTTTTGAAAATCCACACCGAGATTCTTCGGCCCTGCGGGCCTCAGAATGACAGGCTTAGCGCCTCCTGACGGAAGGGTGGAGTGAACGATCCGGCGGGATACCGCCCTAGGCCTTCGAGGCGGCGCCCGGCCGCGGGGCGGGGACCGAGAGGTCCAGCTCCATGAAGAGCTCCCCGGGCTGGCCCCGGTCGTGGTAGGCGGGGATGTCCCGGAAGCCCATGGAGCGGTAGAGGGCGTGGGCCTCCTTCATCCAGGCGAGGGAGTCGAGCCGCATCCGGGCGTACCCCGCGCGCCGGGCCTCCTCGACGAGCCGCTCGGCCAGCCTGCGGCCGATGCCCCGGCCCCGGAAGCCGGGCCGCACGAACAGGCGCTTCATCTCGCAGGCCCCGTCCCCCAGGTCACGGAGGCCGATGCAGCCGGCCGGCTCGCTCTCCGCCCAGGCCAGGAAGAAGGCGCCGCCCGGCGGGCCGTAGAGGCTCCTGAGCCCGGCCACCTCGCGGTGGTGGCGCTCGGCCCGGTCGAAGCAGACGAAGACGTCCCGCATCCGGGCGTACTCCTCCAGGAGCGCCCGGGCGGCCTCCACGTCGGCGTCGGTCGTCATGGGCTCGATGCGGAGCACCGCTTTCTTCCTCCCGTGGACGGAATATACTCCCCGCCGGCCGCCCTGCCGAGGGGGGATCGAAAGGGGCAGGGCGAGGACGTTCCGCAGGGGCGATGCTTGTCATCGCCCTCTCTTCAACCTGAGACCGCCTAGGGCGAACACGAGGTTCGCCCCTACAGACTCTCCTGCGGAGCCGGCAAGTCTTTCCTAATCCCCCGGAAGCGAGGTTTCCCGGCCGTGAAGAAATATTTTCTTCCCTTCCTCTCGATCCTTGCGCTCCTTGTCTCCCCCGGGTTCTCCGCCGCCCAGGGGGCGGACAAGCATCCGCTCGAGGGCCGCGTCTGGTCGCCCCGGACGGGCGGGTTCCTCACGGAGGAGGCGCTTTTCGAGCGGATGGCGCGGGCCCGCGCCGTCTACCTGGGCGAAATCCACGACAACCCCATCCACCACCGGCTCCAGGCCCGGGCCTACCGGGCACTGCTCGATCGGGGGCGCCGGCACGCCCTGGCCTTCGAGATGTTCAGCACCGATGTCCAGCCCGCCCTCTCGAAGCTGCTCCGCGACCCCGAGGCGGACCTCTCGAAGGTGCCCGAGGTGACGGGCTGGGACCGCCGCGGCTGGCCCGACTGGTCCATGTACGCGCCCCTCGTGGAGCTGGCCCACCGGGCGGGGCTGCCCGTCCTGGCGGCGGACCTCCCCCGGGCGCTCGCGGGGAGGGTCTCCCGGAAGGGGCTGGGCGAGCTGCCCCCGGACCTCGCCCGGGAGCTGGCCCTGGGCCCCCCGGACCCCGGGAAGCGGGAGACCATGCTGGACGTGTTCTTCGAGTCCCACTGCCGGGCCCTGCCCCGGGAGAAGCTGGGGAACCTCTTCGAGTCCTGGCGGGCGCGCAACCGGACGATGGCCCTGACCATGGCCCGCGCCCTGAGGGAGGGCTCGGAGGGCGCCCTGCTCATCACCGGGGGCGGGCACGCCGAGCGGGAGACGGGGGTGCCCTCGGATCTGGACGCCCTCGCGCCCGGGGTGGAGCAGTTCGCCCTGGCCTTCGCCGAGGTCCGGGATGGGGAGACCCGCCCCGAGGCCTACCGCGCCCGCCCCGGGGCCTACGACGCCCTCTGGTTCACCCCCGCGCACCCGCGCGAGGACCCCTGCGTCAAGTACAAGAAAGGCCTTGAGCGCATGAAAAAGGGGCATTAGGGGGTAGGGGCCTACCGGAAAGTCCCCGGTTTCAGCCGATTCTTGTCATTCCGAGCGTAGCGAGGAATCTGCTTGTAGGGCATGGGGCGAAAATTCGCGCTTTATCTCTTGGCGGAATAATTTGGAGGCGATACTATTCTGGCTCCGCCCGGTCGATCGGGATGTTGAAGTGAGGGCAAGGACGGTGGACTTCGTCTATCCCGACGCGCACCACAGGCTTGGCAGTTTGGGAAAACGTCTTCATGGATGAAACTCAGCGCCTATTCTATCGAAAGAACTTCCAGGTCCGCTTCCTGAGAAGCACTGCAACTGAATTTCAGAATCTTTTTTCAGACATCATGCAACGCGTCTACAAAGCCGATTTCCAGAAGGTGCGCCCCTACGGTAAGCATGGCGATCTCAAATGCGACGGTTTCCTCAGTTCCAAGGGAGCGGTTTACCAGTGTTATGCGCCTCGGGAGCTCAAAGAAAAAGAAACCATCCACAAAATTAAAGTGGATTACCCTGGAGCCAAGAAGCACTGGCGCGACCAAATGAAACAGTGGGTCTTCGTCCATAATGACAATGACGGTTTGCCCGGCGGTGTTGTTCGTCACCTTCATGTGCTGAAAACATCAGAAAAGAAGAAGGTGGAGGTATTCTGGTGGTCCGAACCGGAGTTGATCGGAGAGATGGAGAAGTTGGACGAAGCTGACTTGGTGGATTTGTTTGGCCCACAACCTACCAAGGTGCAATCGCAGATAATCAGTTTTCCTGAACTGCAGACTGTCCTTACCGCGATATCAAAAAGCATTCCAGATCCGGAACCGGTTATCAAAGCTCCGTCCCCGGAGAAAATTGCTCACAACAATCTTTCAGAGGATACAACGAGGTTCCTTCACCTTGGCCGTCATCTTGAACGCGAGGTCCAAAAATTTCTTGAAAAGTGGCCCGACCCGGCCTTTGCCGACCAGATTGCCGAAACCTTCCGCAATCAATACGACGCTTTGCGCAATACTGGCTTGAACAGCGAAGAAATATTTGTTGGAATTCTCCGCTTTTGCGGATTCAACCAAGGGAATGGTAGTGCTCACAATACAGCGGTTCTCGCTGTCGTTTCTTATTTCTTTGAGCGCTGCGACATTTTCGAAGACCCGGATGCGGTGGTATTTTCCGCATGATATTGCCAACCAAACATCTTCGCCCTGACCGAGCCCTGGTCGCAGTGGGGGCGGATGTCCTTGGGCTTTTGCAAACCCCCCAAACCGTTTCACGCCTTTGGGAGGATTTTCGTCTCTTGCGCTCCCGAAGACCCGGCGTCGCACCCGTCACCTACGAATGGTTCATTCTATCCTTGGACCTGCTGTTTTTGCTTGAGGCGGTTACTTTTGAAAGAGGTCAGGTCCAAAGGTCTCAGTCATGATTCGAGAAATCATCAGTGACCTTGGCAGCTTTAAGCCACTGCGCTTTCGAGAAGGATTGAATATCATTCTGGCTGATAAGACCGATAAATCGACTGACCGTCAGTCCCGGAACGGCGCCGGAAAATCCAGCATCATTGAGATCATCCATTTTCTTTTCGGCGGTGAAGCAGGGAAGGGGAGTATCTTTCGCACACAGGCTCTTCAGGACCATACTTTCTTTATCGACTTTGACCTAGGAGATGAGAAAACCACAATCGGACGTAGCGGCCAAAAGCCCGCTGACATTCAGATTCTTCATGGGTCTACAGGAAAATGGCCGTACCAGCCACGCCAGAATAAGAAATATTCCCACCCCATAATTTCGAACGTTCATTGGCGAGAGACTCTGGGAAACATCACTTTCGGGCTGGACGTTCACCAGGAAATCGGTAAAAGTCCCTTTGAACCCACCTTTCGGCAGCTTTTCTCTTATTTTGTCCGGCGCCATTCCTCCGGCGCATTCCATGAACCGCAAAGTCAAAATTCCAAACAGCAGTCATGGGATATTCAGGTTGCGCTTAGTTTTCTTCTCGGGCTCGATTGGACCATTCCCCGCCGCTTCCAGGAACTTCGGATAAAGGAACGGACAATCAAGGAACTTCGTAAAGGGATTAAGGAAGGTGGTTTTGTTGGTTTCTTGGAAGCGGCTGCCGACATTCGGACGCGCGTTACCCTGACCGAAGCAAGAGTTCGCAGGTTTCAAACAGCATTGGCTGAATTTAGGGTCGTCCCTGAATATAGTGCACTTGAAAGAGAAGCCAATGAGATAACCGCGAGAATTCGAAGCCACTCCGACGATAACACCACTGACCGGGCGCTTGCCGCGAAACTGGAAGAGGCTTTTCACCAGGAAGACCCGCCTGGCGTGGCGCAGTTGGGGCAAGTCTACAAAGAAGCCGGCGTTATCCTGCCGGAAAAAGTTACCAAACGTTTTGAGGATGTAATTAAATTTCATCAGGCCATTATCGAGAATCGTCGTGCCCATCTTCAATCTGAAATCGACCAAGCGAACAGACGTATTGCAGGCCGGGAGCGAGAGATGGCGGAACGTGAAACCCGTCGCGCACAGATTATGGGTATACTTAGGAGCGGTGGAGCCCTGGAGCATTACACAAAAATTCAAGAAGAGTTAGCCCGCAGCGAGGGGGAAGCCCAAAGCCTTCGCCAAAGTTTAATGCTTGCGGAGGACCTGGAGAACCGACAGACCAGCGTTGCCATTGAACGGACTCAGCTCTTGCAGAGGCTTCAGGAAGACCATCATGAACAGGAAGAGACGATTAGAAACGCCATTATAAAGTTTGGCGAACTCTCTTCTGAACTTTACGAGAGGGCAGGAAACCTTGTTATCTCCACGAGCGAAGGCGGACCAAGATTTGAGGTGAAAATTGAAGGAGCAAGGAGTCGCGGGATTACGAACATGCAAATATTCTGTTTTGACATGATGCTTATGGCGCTCAATGCCGAACGCGGCCTTGGCCCCGGATTTCTCGTTCACGATAGCCACTTGTTCGATGGCGTTGACGAGCGACAGGTGGCCAATGCGCTTCAGATTGGAAGTGAAAAAGCGAAGGAACACAATTTTCAATACATAGTGACAATGAATTCCGATGCCCTTCCAAAGGAAGGTTTCCGCCACGATTTTAATGTGCGTGACTTCGTTATTGAGCCGCAGCTTACAGATGAAACCGAAACAGGCGGTCTCTTTGGGATCCGCTTTGGTTAAGCCGACTTCATGTTCTTCTTTCCCGAAGATTCCTCGCGCCTGCGGCGCTCGGAATGACGGCGAAAGGCCCGGGCGCCCCCCTGCCGGAGAGGCCGTTTCACTCCCCCAAGTCAATTTCGGAGGAGTGTGCTAGGATGCCCCCCGCTTTTGGGATTTCCCGCCTTTTGACTTGGTTTCTCCCCGGGCGGCCGGGGAGGGAGGGTTCCAGCCGGTGAACGTGGTCTTCATCTCGCCCCCCGAGACCCATTCCATCGAGAGCTCGCTCCCCGCCCAGATCAACCAGGGGGGAGGGGTCTACCCCCGCCTGGGCCTCCTCTACGTGGCGGCCTACTACGAGCGGGAGACGGGGGAGAAGACGGATTTCATCGACGCCCCGGCCCTGGGCATGGACTACGAGCGGCTGGAGGAGGAGATCCGCAGGCGGCCCATCGACCTCGCGGCCGTGAGCGTCCTCACCTTCAACCTCATCGACTCCTGCAAGGCGGCGGCCCTGGTGAAGAAGCACCACCCCAAGGCGCGGGTGGTCTTCGGGGGGCACCACGCGAACTACTACCCGGGCGAGTCGGTGCGCTTGAAGGAGGTGGACTACGTCATCAGCGGGGACGGGGAGAAGTCCTTCCTCATGCTGGCCCAGGCCATCGACCGGGGGGAGCGCCCCGAGGAGCTGGCGGCCATCCCGGGCCTGAGCTGGCACGACGGGGAGAAGCCCAGGGTGGCCTTCCTGCGCGGGGACTCGGGGGACCTGAACCTCCTCCCCTTCCCGGCCCGGCACCTCATCAACCTGCGCAACTACAACAACCTCATCGGGGCGAGCGACGTGACGGCCACCATCCAGTCCTCCCGGGGCTGCCCCTTCGCCTGCACCTTCTGCGACATCCGCCGCACGAAGTTCCGCTACCGCGAGCCTTCCAACGTGGTGGACGAGGTGGAGGCCCTGACGGCGCAGGGCATCGAGGACTTCTTCTTCGTGGACGACACCATCACCATCCGCAAGCAGCGCGTCCACGAGATATGCCAGGAGATGATCCGCCGGGGTCTCAAGGTCCAGTTCAAGATCAGCTCCCGCGTGGACTGCATCAACGAGGCCCTCCTCAAGGACCTGCGCCGGGCGGGCTGCTACCGCATCCACTACGGGGTCGAGAGCGCCAGCCAGCGGAGCCTCGACTACATGGAGAAGGGCATCACCCCGGACCTGGTGCGCAAGGTCTTCCGCCAGACCAAGGAGGCCGGCATCGGGGCCTACGCCTACATGATGATCGGCATCCCGGGGGAGACGCGGGAGGAGATGGAGGCCACCTTCGACTTCGCCGTGGAGCTGGACCCGGACTACTGCCAGTTCTCCATCTGCACCCCCTACCCCAAGACCGAGCTCTACGAGCGGATGCTCAGGACGGGCATCATCCCCCACGACTACTGGCAGGAGTTCGCCGAGAACCCCCAGGAGGGCTTCCGGGTGAAGTTCTGGAACCCCGACTTCGAGGAGGCGGAGCTCCGCGAAATCCAGCAGTACGGCCACCGCAAGTTCTACGGCCGCCCCCGGTTCGTCCTCCGGGAGCTGGGCCGGGTGCGCTCCCTCGTGGATTTCCGCCGCAAGGCGGCCATGGGTCTCAAGTTGCTCCTCCGGCGGGGCGCCCGGCGCCCCGAGGCGCCCACCCTGACCACCTAGGCCCTCCCCGCCGGGGGGCCGGTGGCTCCCGCAGCGCTCCGGGGCCGGATTTTTGCCCTCGCCCCCCAAAAAATTGATGCAAATTCCAGCGGTTGGATTACATTGACGCCACACGTGCCCAGATCCGCGTTCCGCCTGTGGGGGGCGGCACGGGAGCGGGGCGGCGGGAGGCGGCGGCCTCCGCGCCGGACGGGAGGAGAGGGGGAGGACGGCGGAGCCGATGAGCGACAAACCACCGGCATCAGGAAAATCCAGCATTCCCGGCAAGAACGGCAAGTCCCGCAAGCGCGCGCTGGGCCCGGTCGCCAACCTGGAGGAGCATGTCCCCCCCGAGTGGTGGCGGGGGATCTTCAATTCCCTCTACCTCAAGACCGACTCCGACGTCGTGGCGGACCCGAACATCACCCGCCAGGAGGCCGAGTACTTCGCCCGGCTGCTCCAGCTCTCCCCCGAGGACAAGGTCCTGGACCTGTGCTGCGGCCAGGGGCGCCACTCCCTCGAGCTGGCCCGCCGGGGGTTCCGCGGGGTGGAGGGGCTCGACCGGTCCCACTTCCTGATCCAGAAGGCCCGGAGCCTGGCCAAGAAGGAGGGCCTCCCCGTCAAGTTTCGCGAGGGGGACGCCCGCAAGCTCCCCTATTCCCCGGACGCCTTCGATGCCGCCCTCATCCTGGGCAACAGCTTCGGCTACTTCGAGACCGCCCACGAGGACCTGAAGGTGCTCCAGGGGGTGTGCCGCGCCCTCAAGCCCTGGGGGAAGCTCCTCATCGACGTCTCGGACGGGGAATACCTCCGCGAGCGCTTCCAGCCCCGCTCCTGGGAGTGGCTGGACGACAAGCACTTCGTCTGCCGCGAGCGGGCCCTCTCGGCCGACGGCCGCCGGCTCATCTCCCGCGAGGTGGTGACCCACGTCGAGAAGGGGGTGCTGGTGGACCAGTTCTACGCCGAGCGCCTCTACAGCCGGCCGGAGCTGATGGAGCTGCTCAGGGCGGCCGGCTTCCACGAGGCCGCCGTCCACGGCGAGATCGCCACCGGCTCCCAGCGCAACCAGGACTTGGGGATGATGGAGCGCCGCATCATCCTGACGGGGGTGGCCCGCAAGGAGTGGACCCCCCTCCGCAAGCGGCCCAAGGAGGCCGTCCGCACCGTGGCGGTGGTGATGGGCGACCCGGGCAAGCAGGACATCGTCAAGCCCGACGCGGTCTTCGACGAGGACGACCTCTACACCATCGACCAGCTCAAGGCGGCCCTGCGGGAGCTCAAGGACTACCGCTTCCTCTACCTCTCGAACCACGACTCCCTCATCGCCGAGCTCGCGAAGCTGAAGGGCAAGGCGGACTTCGTGCTGAACCTCTGCGACGAGGGGCTGGCGAACGACCCGCTGAAGGAGCTCCACGTCCCGGCCCTGCTCGAGGCGCTGGGCATCCCCTTCACCGGGGCGGGGCCCCAGTGCCTCGCCTACTGCTACGACAAGTCGCTCGTGCGGGGCATCGCCAAGGAGATGGACATCCCCGTGCCCGAGGCCTTCTTCATCAAGCCGGGCGAGTCCACCTTCGAGATGCCCTTCGCCTTCCCGGCCATCGTGAAGCCCAACTTCGGGGACTCGAGCTTCGGCATCACCCAGAAGAGCGTGGTGCACGACCACGAGGAGCTCCTGAACGTGGTGACGGAGCTCCACCGGCGGTTCGGCTACGAGAAGCCCATCCTGGTGGAGGAGTTCCTGGCGGGGGCCGACCTGACCGTCGGCATCATCGGCAACCCGGACGCCTCCTACACCGTCTTCCCCGTCAGCGAGGAGGACTACTCCGAGCTCCCGGAGGAGCTGCCGCGCATCTGCGGCTACGAGGCCAAGTGGGACCCCGAGTCCCCCTACGCCCGCCTGCGCTCCATCCCGGCCAGCCTCCCCGACGTCACCGAGAAGCGCATGGTGGACGCCTCCCTCAAGCTCTTCGAGCGCCTGGGCTGCCGGGACTACGCCCGCTTCGACTGGCGCCTGGACGCCGAGGGGAACCCCAAGCTCCTCGAGGTGAACCCCAACCCCGGCTGGTGCTGGGACGGGCACCTGGCCAAGATGGCCAAGTTCACCGGCGTCTCCTACGCCGGGATGCTCGAGGCCATCCTCCGGGCGGCCGAGCAGCGCCTCGGCCTGGACTCCCAATCGCCGGACCGCCCGGCCGAGCGCAAGGAGGAGGCGGCCGGCGAGCCCGTCCTCGTGAACGGGAATTAGCGCGGGCGAATCCGGAAAGTTCGGCGGCCGCGGTCCCGGGAGGGGCCGCGGCCGTTTTTTTGGTCCTTGGGAAAGGACGAAAAGGGGGCGCTTCCCAGGGCCGGTTCGAGCCCCCGCCGGTGTGCTATCCTATGAGGGCGCGAGCCCTTTCGGATGGAGCCCGGCATGAAGCTGGACGATCTCTTGAGGGAAAAGCGCGAGGAGGTCCTCCGCCTCATCGCCCGCTACGGCGCGAGCAACGTCCGCGTCTTCGGCTCCGTGGCGCGGGGGGACTTTGGCCCCGAGAGCGACATCGACCTCCTCATCCTCCCCGGGCCGGGCATGAGCCTGTTCAAGCACGCCGCGCTCGAACGCGAGCTCGCCGACCTCCTCGGCTGCCGGGTCAACCTCGTGAGCGAGCGGGGCCTGAGGCCGCGCGTCCGGGAACGCGTCATGCAGGAAGCCGTCACCCTGTGAGCCCCATGCGGGATGACCGCCTCCTCGACATCCTCGATTCCATCGGCCAGATCGAACAGCAGGCGGCCAAGGGCAAGGAAGCCTTCCTCCGGGACGAGATGATCCAAGTCTGGATGCGCCATCATCTTCTGATTATCGGCGAGGCTGCCGCAGGGTTGTCGCGCGAGTTGCGCGGACGAAATCCCGAGGTTTCATGGGCGGACATCATCGCCATGCGGAACATCATCGTGCACGAGTACTTCGGCGTGGACCTGGGCCAAGTGTGGGACGCCGTGATCCAGGACCTGCCCAGGCTCAAGCGGGACGTGGAGGGGATTTTGGAAGGGATGGAACCCTGAGGTCTAACGGTCGTTCATGAAGAAGCCTAACTGAACACTGATTTCCTCTCCCATCCCGCCCACGGTTTTCATTCGTGACGCTCCTCCGCTCCGTCCCCCGGACGGGGCGGGGGCGTCTCGCGCAGGGCGAGGTGGCGGGCGATGTCGGAGATGCGCTTGGAGAGGATGGTGAGCTGCACCGAGAAGTAGACCAGGATGAACACCACCCCCGCCAGGACCATGAGCATCCAGGCCTGCTGGGTGTCCGGCGTCCCGGCCATGCGCCGCAGCAGGGGCCAGAAGACCGGGAGATCGAGCGCCAGGAGCCCCGCCGCGATCAGGATGAGCCAGGCCACGGCGTAGCCCACGTAGAGCCGCACCCGGATGACGAGCCTGAGCGCGTAGGCCGCCAGCAGCAGCCCCACGAGGTTGGCGAAGAAGAGGAAGGCGCCGCTCACCGCGCCCGCCCCCGGCCCTCTTCCATCCAGGCCCGCAGGACGGAGCAGAGGATGAGGGTCCCCGTCAGGAGGGGATAGCGCAGGAGGGCGAGCTTCCCGTACATCGAGACGCCCGCCCTCCGCTCCGCGAAAACGGCCGGGTGCTCGGCGATCCGGAAGCCCCTGAGGCCCAGGTAGACCAGCGCCTCGGCGTGCAGGTCGAGGAAGGCGCCCTCGGCGATGATGGGCAAGACCGCCGGCCCCGCCGCCTTCATGCCCGAGGTCGAGTCGGTGATGCGCTGGCCGGTCAGGCGGCTGGCGACGCGGCTGAAGAACTGGTTGCCCAGGAAGCGCCCGATGGAAGCCCCCGCCGCCGCCCCCCCTGAAAAGCGGGTGGCCACCACGATGTCCCCCTCGCCGCGCTCCAGGCGCTCCAGCATGGGCAGGACCTCCGAGGCGGGGTGCTGGCCGTCCCCGTCGACGAAGATGGCGCGCTCGTAGCCGTTCGCCAGCGCCCAGGCGCAGCCGATCTGGAGGGCGCCCCGGTAGCCCAGGTTGCAGGCCAGGCGGATCTGGGCGGCGCCGAGCCGGTCCACGATGGCGGCGGTGGTGTCCGAGGAGTGATCGTTCACCACCAGGATGTCCACCCCCGGCGCGCTCGCGCGGAGATCGGCGATGACGCGCCCAATGCTCTCCTCTTCGTTGTGCGCGGGGACGATGGCGAGGGGAGGGCGCCCGGCGGTCATGGGGCGCCCTCCGCGGGCCGCTGGGCGAGCAGGGTCATGATGTCGAAGGCGTTGAAGTAGAGGGAGGGCCCGCGCTCGATGGCGGTGGCTCCCCCTCCCGTCAGCATCCGGGCGGCGCGGCCCAGGCTCAGCCGCCGGCCGAAGCGGCGCAGGGCCACGGGCATGAGGCCCGCCTTCCGCATCACGCCCTCCAGCGTCCGGCGGCTGAAGAAGTAGAGATGCACGGGCGGGAGCATCAGCCACCAGCGCCGCCCGAGGAGCCGGGCGGCGATGGAGGCGACGTCCCCCGTCGAGGCCACGAGCCACCCGCCGGGCCGCAGGCGCGCGGCGGCGGCGGCCATGTCCCCGCTCGGATCCGCCAGGTGCTCCACCGTGTCCCACATGGAGATGACGTCGAAGTCCTTCCAGCCGGACGGGAGGTCCCGCGCCGTCCCCGCCCGGGCCTCGAGGCCCCGCTTCCGGGCCTCCCCGGCGCAGTAGGCGGAGATGTCCACGCCGCGGGCGTCCCAGCCCTCGTCCCGGGCCGCGGAGAGGAAGGAGCCGGTCGCGCAGCCGATGTCCAGCCAGCGCCCGCCCGCGAGCCCGGTGGTGCGGCTGATCCAGGCGAGCCACTTCCGGTAGTCCGCCCGGCGCGCCGCCGCCTCGCTCTCGTAGCTGCGGTAGAGGCCCCCCTCGAAATACTCCCGCCCGTAGATGGCGCGCAGGCTCTCCTCGCCGGGGACGGGATGGGTGAACACCAGCCCGCACCCTTCGCACGCGAGGACGAAGTAGCCGTCCTTCTCATGGAGCGGGGAGAAGGCGCCCCCGCCGCACAGGTTGCACCTTCGGGAGAGGGCGGAGACGGGAAAAGCGTGAACCAAGGGTTTCCTCCGGGCGCGAGTGGGGCTAGCATCCTCCGGCCGGATGGAACTTGCAAGCCTCACCGCGACGCGGCGCGCCGAAGGCCGCGAGGAAAGGAGGCCGGGATGGGAGGATGGAAGCGCCCGGGAGGCTGGGCCGCCGCGGCCGCGCTGCCGCTCGTCTTCCTCCTCCTCGATCCTGGGACGAGGCTCGACGCGCCGGGATGGAGGGTGATCCTCCATCTGCTCCACCTGGGGATGGCGGGGCTGGCCGCGCTCGTCCTCTGCATGGCGGGGAAGGGCGTCCTCCTGCGCGCCGGGCTCCTCCCGGCCGACCCGTGGGAGCGCCTCCTCCTGGCCGGGGGAGCGGGCTTCGCCCTGATCGCGCCCCTCCTTCTCCTGCTCGGGGCGGCGGGGGGGCTGAGGGCCTGGCTCGCCTGGCCCCTCGCGGCGCTCCTGGCCGCCTCCGGCCGGGGCTGGCACCCCCGCGAGGAGGGGCGCAAGTTCCCCTTTCCGCCGCCCTCGACCCCCGCCCGGCCGGCGGCCTGGGGGCTGGCCATCCTCCTCGCCCTGCTCTTCCTCGGGAGCCTCCTCGAGGCGCTCCAGCCCGTGCCCCAATCCCCCGATCCCCTGGCCCAGACCCTGGCCTACCCCCGCCTCTTCGCCCGCGAGGGGGGGATGATCTTCACCCCCGAGAGCCCGCTCTACTTCGCCCTCACCGGATACTGGGAGCTCTTCCTCTCGGCGCTCGCGATCTTCCTGCCCTCGGACGTCTCGCTCGCGGCCGTGGGGCAGCTCCTCCACCTCCTCCTGGGGCTGGGCGGGGCGGCCCTCGGCGTCTTCTGCCTCGTCCGCCGGATCGCCGCCGGAGGGCCGGGCGAGCGCCTGGCCCTCGGCCTCTTTGGAGCGGCCCTATTCGCCGGGATGCGGGCCGACGTGCACCACGTGCGCCTCTTCTCCCTCCTGGCGGTCGAGGCGAAGTCCGACCTCATCGTGGCGGCCCTCCAGATGGCGGGAACGCTCGCCCTGCTGCGCGCCCTCGGTGAGGAGAAGGGCCGGCGCAGGGCCTTCTTCCTGGCCGGGACGCTCCTGGGCGCGGCGGCCGGGGTGAAGATCACGGCGGGGCTCGCGGTCATCGGGCTCGGCGCCGCCTTCCTCGCCTGGCCGCCGGAGCCGCTGGCGCGGCGGGAGCGCTGGAGGGCGCTCGGCTGGGCGGGCGCGGGGCTCGCGCTGCTGCTCATTCCGCTCGTGGCGAAGAACGCCATCGCTCTCGGGAACCCCCTCTACCCGCTCCTTTCGTCGCGCCTGGGCTGCTGCGACAACCCGCTCTACTACCAGCTCGTCTCGGGGCTCGGGGCAGAGCAGGCCGGGAGCTGGGCCGGATGGGCGCTCCTCCGGCTCGCCTTTCCCTCCTTGCCCTTCTTGCTCCTGCTGGCCGGGCTCCTCCGGCCGGAGCTCCCGCCCCGCCCGGCCCGCTTCCTGCTGCTGACCTGCGCCTTTGCGGCGCTCGCGGCGGGGCTGGCCTTCGCCCGGAACTTCCCGGTCCGCTACGCCCTGTTCATCCCGGCCTTCACGGCGGCGGCCGCCGCCTGCGCGGCGGGGGGACTGCTCGCCTGGATGCGGACGCGCCGGGGGACGGGGGAGCTTCTCGCGTCGCCCATCGCGCTCGGCGCCGGGTGGATGCTGCTCGTGGCGCTCGCCCTCGCCCCGACCCACCTCGACAACCGCCTGAAGCGCGGTTTCCGGGCGGGCTGGCAAGAGGGGAGACTTCGGGAGCGGATGCTGGCCGCGAGCCCCGCCTCGCGCTTCCAGGCCGGATGGGCGGAGAGGCTGCCCGCCGGGGCGAAGCTCCTCACCTTCTACCGGCCCGAGCGGCTCGTCGCCTTCACCGCGGGTTTCCGGCCCGCCGTGGCGGTCGAGGACCCGGAGCTGGCCGCACTGGTCGCCCGCGAGAAGGACCCGGCCCGACTGGAGCGAGCCCTGGCCGCCCGGGGCGTCACCCATGTCTATTTCGAGTCCCGCACTCTGGTCCCTCCGGGGTTCCCGCTCGACCCGGCGGGGCTGGCCGGCCGCCTGCGGGGGCGCCCGCCCCTGTGGCGGGAGGCGGGGTTCGAGATGCACGCGCTGGAGGCCGTTTCCTCTGGTGTAGAAAAAAAGCCGCCCGGGGCGCGCGAATAAATTCCCCCTCCGCACGTTCCCTAAAAAGGGGATAGATCCGCCGCCTGGGGTGAAGAATGCGCCTCCGTTCGATTTTCGCATGGATACCGGCCGCGAGCGTGGCGCTCGCGGCCAATTTTCCCGGAGTCGGGCCCAAGGCGGAGCTCTGGGAGCGCTGGCTCGCCCATGACGCGGCTTCGTCCATCCAGGTGGATCATTCGGCCTGGGGAGATTTTCTCTCCAAATACCTGGTGCGGGGCGACGATGGGGTGAACCGCCTCCGTTACGCGGCGGTGACGCCCGCGGACCGGAAGGCGCTGGACGATTACCTCGGCCGGTTGAGCGCGATGCGGGTAAGCCGCCTCCGGCGGGCCGAGCAGCTCCCGTTTTGGATCAACTTCTACAACGCCCTGACCGTCCGGGTCGTCCTGGACCACTACCCGGTGAACTCCATCCTGCGCATCAACGTCTCGCCGGGGCTATTCGCCGTCGGCCCCTGGGGCAAGAAACTCGTCCTGGTGGAGGGCGAGATGTTGAGCCTGGACGACATCGAGCACCGCATCCTCAGGCCCATCTGGCGGGACCCGCGCATCCACTACGCGGTCAACTGCGCCTCCGTGGGCTGCCCCAACCTGGCGGCGGCGCCCTACACGGCGGAGACGGCGGACGCGATGCTCACCGAAGGCGCGCGCGCCTACGTGAACCATCCGCGGGGGGCGCGCGTCGCGGACTTCGGGCCCGTCGTCTCGAGCATCTACCGCTGGTACAAGGAGGACTTCGGCGGGACGGACGCCGGGGTCCTCGCCCATCTGCGCAGCCACGCTGGCCCCGAGCTGGCCGGACGCCTAGCAAAAGTCTCCCGCGTCGTGGACCACGAATACGACTGGTCTCTGAACGACGCGTCCGAGCCCCGCGACTAGCCGCCAATTCGCCGCCCAGACCAGAAGCCGCGGGTTCCCCCGCGGCGGGAGCACCGGGGAGCAAGCCGCCTCATCCGGGGAGACTCCGGAGGGGACGCCGCTCCCCGGAATGACGCCGCTTCTCAATGACAGCAAGGAAGAGGGCCATACCATGTATTCGAAGACGGGAGCATCGATCGTGGCCGGCCTCACCGCCGGCTTCGTGTTCGGGATGATGATGCAGATGATGGCGGCGCCCACGCCGGACGGCGGGCAGATGCCGATGATCGCCATGGCCGGCCAGGTCGTGGGTTCGCCGACGATTGCCGCCGGCTGGGGTTACCATCTGTTCAACAGCGCGGTCATCGGGGCGGTTTTCGGATGGCTGCTCGGCGACCGCGTGGACGGGTTCAATTCGGGCCTGGGGTGGGGCGCCGGGTACGGGTTCGCATGGTGGATTCTCGGCGGGCTCGTCCTGATGCCGGTCCTGCTCGGCATGCCCCCCTTCGCGCCGCTGATGATGCCGCCGATGTGGATGGTGGCGGCGGGCAGCCTCGCCGGGCATTTGATCTACGGCCTGACGCTGGGCGGCATGTTCGCGTGGCTCCGCGGAGGGAGGCAGGTGCCGGCGGTCTAGGACGCCCTCGGCGCGGGAGGCCGGCGGCGGCCCCCACGGCGGACTCTCCCGCGCCGCGAACCGCGAATGCGGCGCGCGCCGGGGTTGCGTCCGGCCCCGGCGCCGCCCGCCTCGCCCTTCCTCGCCCGGGGCTGGGGCCAGCCCTCGGCGCCCGAAGCGCCTCCGAGCGGCGCTCGGCCACTATCTCCCCCAAAGTGCATCTGGATCAGGAGCCGGTCCGGCCGGACGGTTGACCGCTCCGGGCCGCCTCTGAGCGAAAGAGCCTTGGAATCGCGCGAGGCTCCGGAGCGCTGGAGGCGCCCGCCCCGGGCGGTGAGGCCATTTTTCGCCTCCCGGGATTTGCGGACAAATCGCTCCGGAGGGTTGACCGGCCCCGGGTGCGGGATTACATTTGCCCGCCGTGAGTCCTGACGGGTGCTTTCGCCGGAAACTTCTCGGCCGGGGGAGGGAGCGGATGAGCCGGTTCGCGCGGTTATGGCAGTCCTCCATCGGGGCGAAGCAGGTGATGGCCGTGACGGGCCTCCTCCTGTTCGTCTTCGTGGTGGCTCACTTGCTGGGGAACCTCCTCGTGTTCGCCGGCCGGGAAGCCACCAACGGCTACGCCCACAAGCTCCGCGAAATGGGCGCCCTCCTGTGGGCGGCGCGCATCGGGCTGCTGGCCGTCTTCCTGGCCCACGTGGGCTCGGGCGTGCGGCTGTGGCAGCTCAACCGCGCGGCGCGCCCCGATGGCTACGCGGAGGCCAACCACCTCGCCGCCTCCTACGCCGGCCGCACCATCGTGATGAGCGGCCTCCTGATCCTCGCCTACGTCGTCTATCACCTCATGCACTTCACCTTGGGCGTGACGAACCCCGAGTACCTCACGTTCAAGGATCCCCTCGGCCACGCCGACGTCTACCGGATGGTCGTCGCCGGCTTCTCGCGCCCCGTCATCTCAGGCGTGTACGCCGTGTCGATGATCCTCCTGGGGCTCCACCTCAGCCACGGCCTCCAGAGCTTCTTTCAGACGCTGGGCCTCAATCACCCGGCCTACAATCCCTTCTTCCGGAAGGTGGGGCCGGTGGCGGCCGTGGTCATCGCGATAGGCTACATCTCCATCCCCCTGGCGGTCCTCGCCGGGCTCGTGAAGTAGGAGGAGGCTGCCATGAAGCTGGAATCCAATATCCCCTCCGGGCCCATCGAGACGAAGTGGGATAACCGCCGCAACGGGATGAGGCTGGTCAACCCCGCGAACAAGCGGCGCTACAGGATCATCGTGGTGGGCTCGGGCCTGGCGGGCGGCTCGGCCGCGGCGACCCTGGGCGAGCTGGGCTACCGGGTGGACTGCTTCTGCTTCCAGGACAGCCCCCGCCGCGCCCACAGCATCGCGGCCCAGGGCGGCATCAACGCCGCGAAGAACTACCAGAACGACGGCGACAGCGTGTACCGCCTCTTCTACGACACCATGAAGGGCGGCGACTTCCGCTCGCGCGAGGCCAACGTCTACCGCCTCGCGCAGCTGAGCGCCGGCATCATCGACCAGTGCGTGGCGATGGGCGTGCCCTTCGCCCGGGAGTACGGGGGCCAGCTCGCCAACCGCTCCTTCGGCGGCGCCCAGGTCTCGCGCACCTTCTACGCGCGGGGGCAGACGGGCCAGCAGCTCCTGCTCGGCGTGTACGCGGAGCTCTCCCGCCAGATCGCGGTCAAGACGGTCACGATGCACCCGCGCACCGAAATGCAGGAGCTCGTCGTCGTGGACGGCCACGCCAAGGGCATCGTGACGCGCGACCTGGTGACGGGGGCCATCGAGACCCACGCGGCGGACGCGGTCATCCTCGCCACGGGCGGCTACGCCCCCGTCTTCTACCTCTCGACGAACGCGATGGGGAACAACGTCACCGCCATCTACCGCGCCCACCGCAAGGGCGCGCTCTTCGCCAACCCCTGCTTCACCCAGATCCACCCCACCTGCATCCCGGTTTCGGGCGACCACCAGTCGAAGCTCACCCTCATGTCCGAGTCCCTCCGGAACGACGGGCGCATCTGGGTGCCCAAGAAGCAGGGCGACAAGCGCGACCCCCGGCAGATCCCCGAGGGGGACCGCGACTACTACCTCGAGCGCATCTACCCCGCCTACGGCAACCTGGCCGCCCGCGACGTCTCCTCCCGCGCCGCCAAGCGCATGTGCGACGAGGGGCGGGGGGTGGGCTCGGGGGGCCTGGGCGTCTACCTGGACTTCTCGGACTCCATCAAGCGCCTGGGGCTGAACGTCATCCGGGAGCGCTACGGGAACCTCTTCGACATGTACGAGCGCATCACGGGGGAGAACGCCTACGAGACCCCCATGCGCATCTACCCCGCCGCCCACTACGTCATGGGCGGGCTGTGGGTGGACTACGACCTGATGAGCAACATCCCGGGGCTCTTCGTGCTCGGGGAGGCCAATTTCTCCGACCACGGGGCCAACCGCCTGGGGGCGAGCGCGCTGATGCAGGGGCTGGCCGACGGCTACTTCGTCATCCCCTACACCGTCGGCAACTACCTCGCCGGGCAGAAGTACGGCGCCGTCGCCGCGAGCCGGCCCGAGTTCAAGCAGGCGGAGGAGGAGGCCAGGGAGCGCATCCGGCGGCTGCTCTCGATCGGCGGCAAGCGCTCGGTCGCCTCCTTCCACCGCGAGCTGGGCAAGGTGGTGTGGGATCACTGCGGCATGGAGCGCCGCCGCGAGGGCCTCGCGAAGGCCCTGGAGATCATCCCCTCCATCCGCGACGAGTTCTGGGAGAACGTCCGCGTCCCGGGCGGCGACCGGGAGCTCAACCCCGAGCTCGAGAAGGCCGGCCGCGTGGCGGACTTCCTCGAGCTGGCCGAGCTCATATGCCACGACGCCCTCACCCGCGAGGAGTCCTGCGGCTGCCACCTCCGGGCCGAGTACCAGACGGAGGAGGGCGAGGCCAAGCGCAACGACAAGGAGTTCGCCTTCGTGAGCGCCTGGGAGTACAAGGGGCCGGGCCAGAAGCCCGTCCTCCACAAGGAGCCCCTCGAATTCGAGACGGTTCATCTGGCCGAGAGGAGCTACAAGTGATGAACCTGACCCTGCGCATCTGGCGCCAGAAGAGCTCCCGGGAGCAGGGGAGCTTGGTCACCTACGAGGCGGCGGACGTCAGCCCCGACATGTCCTTCCTCGAGATGCTCGACGTGGTGAACGAGCGCCTCATCGGGAAGGGCGAGGAGCCCATCGCCTTCGACCACGACTGCCGCGAGGGCATTTGCGGCATGTGCTCGCTCTACATCAACGGCGCGGCCCACGGCGGCCACCGCGCCACCACCACCTGCCAGCTCCACATGCGGCACTTCAAGGACGGAGAGACCATCACCATCGAGCCCTGGCGCTCGCGGGCCTTCCCCGTCGTCAAGGACCTCGTGGTGGACCGGGGGGCCTTCGACCGCATCATCCACGCGGGGGGCTTCGTCTCCTCGAACGCGGGCGGCGCCCCCGACGGGAACGCCATCCCCGTCCCCCGGGACGACGCCGAGAAGGCCATGGACGCCGCCGCCTGCATCGGCTGCGGGGCCTGCGTCGCCTCCTGCCCGAACGGCTCGGCCATGCTCTTCGTGGCCGCCAAGGTCTCCCACCTGGCCCACCTCCCCCAGGGGCACCCCGAGCGGGCCCAGCGCGTGCTCGGCATGGTGCGCCAGATGGACGAGGAGGGCTTCGGCAACTGCACCAACCACTACGAGTGCGAGGCCGTCTGCCCCAAGGAGATCAGCGTGAGCCACATCGCCAAGATGAACCGCGAGTTCATCCGGGCGTCGCTCCTGGAGGCGTAGCGCCTCCGGATTTTCCCGAAAATAAAACAGCCGGGGGACGCCTGAATCCCCCGGCCGTTCTATCTTCAGGCCATTGCCTCAGCCTCCCGCCTGCCCCCGGACCGAGGCGTAGTTCGGCCCCCGGTCGAAGAAGGGGAGCCGCCCCCGGCGGGCGCGCATGAACTGGCGGAAGGCTTGGGTGCCGGGCAGGTCGAGGCGGAGGGTGTCCGGGTTCAGCACCACTCCGTAGTGCTTGAGCGCCTGGTCCGGGCTCACCTTGCCCCGGAGCACGTCCTCCCGCACCCGCTCGGGCTCCCGCTCGGCCGGGTCCCCCCAGCCGCCCCCGCCCGCCGTCACGATTCGGATGAGGTCCCCCTCCCGCAGGAGCATCCCCTGGCCGAAGGCGGGGGCCTCGCGCGCCACCGGGGTGCCCGGGTTGCTGACGAGGCTGAAGCGCCCCCCCGCGCGGCCCCCGTTCACCCCCCACGGGGAGAGCCAGGCCCGGTCCGCCAGGGCGAAGACCTCGCAGTCGCACAGCACGCGCACCTCCTTCTGGAGGCCGAGCCCGCCTCGCAGCTTCCCCGCGCCGCCGGAATCGTGCGCCAGAGCGAGCCGCTCCACCCGCAGCGGGAACTCCGCCTCCGTCTCCTCCGCCCACAGGCCCCCCCCGGCGGGGAAGGCGATCACCCCGTCCGCCCCGTCCCCCCCCGGCCCCGCGCCCGTGCCCCCGCCCAGCGGCTCCCGAAAGAGGAAGAAGCGCCCCCGGCGGTCCCGTCCCCGGAGCCCCCACCAGGGCGCGCCTTCCTGATCGGCGGGGACCCTCCCCCGCGACGCGAGGCCCAGGGCGCCGAGGAGGAGGCTCCGCAGCCGCTGGAGGGTGAGGTGCCCCATGTTCACGGCCGCGGGGAAGGCGGGGGAGATGAGGCTCCCTCCCTCCGGCAGGAGGAGCTCGAGCAGGGAGGCCGCTCCCTCGTTCCAGGCGCCGTCCTTCCAGTCCACGCGCGGGCCGCCCAGCCGCTGGAGGAGGGGGGCGAGCCACATCCGCAGGAAGGCGCCCCCGTCGCGCTGCGCGGGCCAGTTGATGGGCCCCCGGGCCTGGAGGGAGCAGCCCCGCAGGTCGAGCCGGAGCCGGCCGTCCCCCTTGGCGAGCTTGAGCTTGAGGGTGTGGAGCCGGCCCGGGTCCACCCCGTCGCTCTCGATGTGATCTTCCATGCTCCAGGCGCCGTCGGGGAGCCGGGCGATGATTTCTTCCGCCCCCCGGCGGGAGCGCGCGAGGAGCCCCTCCAGCGCCGCGGCGAACGCCTCCGCGCCCAGCCGCCCAGCCGCCTCGGCCGCCCGCGCCGCCCCCGCCCGGGCGGCGGCCGCCTGGGCCTCGAGGTCGGCCAGGAGATCCTCGCGCTTGCGGCTGTTGCGGAGGAGGAGCGCGAGCGCCGCCTCGTTCCACCCGCCGCCCTCCCAGAGCCTGAGCGGCGGCAGGATGGTCCCTTCCTGGAACGTCTGGGTGGCGGCGGGGGAGAAGCTCCCCGGCGCCGCCCCGCCCAGGTCTTCGTGATGCGCGCAAACGAGGAAGTAGCCCGCCGGCTCGCCCCGGTGCCGCACCGGGGCGCAGCAGAAGACCTCGGCGGGGCGTCCGAGCGAGCCGCCCAGGTGGGCATCGTTCCAGAAGATCAGGTCGCCGGGGCCGAGGTTCTCCACGGCGCCGGACTCGATCAGGGGGAGGACGGAGCCCGCGATGGGCCTCCCGGTCAGCTTGCGCCCCCGGAGATCGAAGAAGGCGGCGCCGCACAGCCCCATCTTCTGGACGTAGCGCGACCGCATGGAGCGCCGGAGGAAGCTCTCCGCCCCCCGCTCGGCGCTCTCCAGGGCGCCCGCCGCCAGCTCCTCCCGCAGCTCCGGGCCTTCCTCCGGGACGGGCAAGCGGAGGCGGAGGTTCCCGCTCGCGTCCACCTCCGCCGAGGCGTCCGGCGGGAGGAGGGCCGTCGAGCCCTCCTCCTCGATGAAGGCGGGCCCCCGGAGGCGCGTTCCGGGCGGGAGATCCCCCCGCCGGTGGATCGGGAGCGGGAGCTTCTCCCCGGGCGAGAGGCGGGCCTCCCGATGTCCCCAGGGCGTGGCCGAAGAGCCCGCGCCCGAGGGGGCCTCCGGCCGGGCGCTCCCCTCCGCCTTCCCGAGCGCGGTCAGGCGCAGGCAGGCGATCTCGACCGGGGCCCGGTCCCCGCGGCCGAAGCCGTACTGGTAGCGGAAGACCTCGTGGAAGGCCGCCAGCGCCGCCTCGATGGAGGCGGCGAAGGAGGAGGCGGGCGGGAAGTCGACCCGCGTCCGCCACGGGTCGCCCCGGTAGCGCATGTCCGCCGCCCGGAGGAAGATGCCCGTCCCCGCCGGGACGCCCGCCGCCTCCAGGTCCTCCGCCGCCTCCCGCTCGAGCTCGCCGAAGCGGCGGTCCAGCTCCGCCTCGCTCCCCTCCCGCAGAGTCAGCGCGAGAGGGTGGGCGTACTCGTTCCGCCGGTCGGGGTCGAGGAGGCCCAACGCCCCGAACCAGGCCGCCCGGGGCGGCACCACCACCTCGGCCATCCCCAGCGCGGCGGCCACCCCGGGCGCGAGGAGGGGACCCGCTCCCCCGCAGGCGATGAGGGTGAAGTCGCGGGGGTTCTTCCCGGCGCCCGCCGTGGCTTTCTGGACGGCCGAGGCGATGGCGCTCTGGGCGTCCTGGACGGCCTCCCAGGCGGCCTCCGCGGGCGATCCGGCGCCAACGCTCTCTTCCCCCGCCGGCGCCTCGGCCAGCCAGCCGAGGGCATGGAAGGCGGCGGGAAGGGAGCCGGGAAGGGGGAGGCAGGCCACCTCGACGCCGGGGGTTTCGGAGTCCGCCGATGCCACCGGCAGGGCGCCGTCCTCGATCAGGGCGATCTTGGCCGAGGCGCACCCGATGTCCAGGGCGACGGCCCGCCGGATGCGCAAGGCGCGGGCGAGCGCCGCCGCGGCGAGGGCGCCCCCGGCCGGGCCGGAGAGGGCCGCCGAGAGGGGCCGCGCCAGGACCTTGTGCGCGGGCATGGCGCTCCCGTCCGAGCGGAGGAAAAGGATGGGGGTGTCCGGACGGGGGGACTCGGCCGCCCGGACGGCGGCCTCGCCCAGCGCCCGGCGGATGAGGAGGCCGCTCGCGGCGTCCCGCAGGGCGGCGAGGGCGCGCTCCCGCTCGCGGCCCGCCTCCCCCGCCTCGGAGGAGAGGGTGAGGCGGCAGGCGGGGTGCACCTCGCCGAATATCTCCCGGGCCCGCCGCTCGTGGGCCGGATTGGCGGGGGCGTGGAGAAAGCACGCGGCGGCCGCCTCCACCCCGCCCTCCCGGAACTGCCAGGCGGCCGCGCGGAGGGCCTCCTCGTCCAGGGGGGCGATCTCCTTCCCGGCGGCGTCCAGACGGCCGCCGATTTCCAGGGGGCGGCCCGGCGGGACCAGGCGGAAGGGAAGCCCCCCGCTCTCGCGCGGCTCCCGGCCGTCCCACTCCGGAAGGAGGGGGAAGCCCGCCGTCACGAGGAGGCCGAGGGGGAGGGCCTCCCCCGCCGCGAAGGCGCCGGCCGCGGCGGAGACGGAGTGGACGAGGGAGCGGATGTCGCCGGGGTCGGCGCCCGCCTGCTCCAGCAGCCGGCGGATGGCCAGGGCCGAGGCGCGGGCCGGGTCGCCCGTCCCCACCGGGGCCAGGGCGGAGAAGAGGGCCCCGTCGCCCAGGCGCAGGGCCAGGGCGTGGACGAAGCCCCGCCCGTGGTCGAGCGCGACCCGGAGCGATCCCTGCGGCGGCATTGCGCGCGGTCCCCCGGCGAAAAGGGCGCCTTGAACCGGATGTCATCCAAACTGTAAGGGAAGCGGGCGGGGATGGAAATGAGGGGATGGGTTCCGTAGGGGCGATGCTTGTCATCCCCTCTACGAACCGATACCCACGCGGGGGCGAACACGAGGTTCGCCCCTACAGGGCTTGTCGTTCATTTTCTTGCATTTACCCGATCCTCTCCGCCTCCTCGGCCAGCCGCCGCCAGCGCCCGGCCTCCTCGCGGATCTCCCGGTGGGAGAGGACGCCCTTCTCGGTGACGTAGAAGGTGATGAGGCCGGCCGGGACAGGCTCGAAGTAGACGTTGCGGCACAGGCCGGGGGCCTCCTCCCACACCTCTTCGCCCCCGCCCTCCTCCAGCGGGATGTCCCCCGATGAGAGCTCCCCGCTCACCTTGAAGGTGTCGGCGAGGACGGCGCAGGGCTTCCCCATGGCGTCCGCGGCGAGGGCGGCGGGGTGGCTCCCGGTCTTGTTCACTGCGGCGCCGTCGCGGCAGAGGGTGTCGGCGCCGAGGAGGAGGAGATCGGCCTCGCGCATGGCGAGGGCGATCTGGGCGTCGGTGACCAGACGGACCGGCCTCCCCGCCTCCAGGAGGCGGCGGATGAGCGCCCGCCCCTCGAGGAGGGGGCGCGACTCGGCGACGATGACGAGACAGTCCGCCAGGGCCGCCTGGAGGAGGACGGCCTCGACCGTGGAGGAGTGGCTCAGGGTGAGGAGGGCGCGCCGGCCCTCCAGGATGGCCTTCGCCGCCCCGGCCACGCGCGCGGGATGGCCGCGCAGCCGGGCCAGGAGGGCCTCGGCCGCCGCCCGGCCCGCGTCCGGCGGATCGGGGGAGGACGCCAGGCGCTCCCGCAGGTCGAGCAGGAAAGCCGTGGCCCAGTTGCCGGGGGCGGCCATCGAGGGGCGAAGGCCCCGGATGCGCCGGGCGAGGCTCGCCACGCGGGGGAGGAGGGCGCCGGGACTCTCGCCGGGGGACGGGGCGGAGGCAAGGCCCAGCAGCTCCAGGGCGCGCTCGGCGAGCCGGGCCGCGCCGCTCCTCCGGTCGGCCCGGATGGCCTCGAGCTCCTGCTCGATGGATGGGGAAGGGAACAGGGGCAAGCCTCCCCTCAGCGCACCCGCTTCCCGTCCCAGCCGAAGAGGTAGAGCCGCCCGGGGTCCACGGAGAGGTTGAGGACGTCGCCCTCGCGGTAGCTCCGGGTGCCTTCCACCACGGCGATGAGGGGCTGGTCGCCGCCGCGGTCGAAGTAGAGGAGGGTGTCCTTCCCCAGGGGCTCGACCAGGCGCACCTCGCCGCGGAAGACGCCCCCGTTCCCGGAGATCTCGAGGTGCTCGGGCCGGATGCCGAGGGTGGTTTCGCCCGCGGCGGCCCGGGCGAGGGCGGGCGGGAGCTCCACCGCGAGGCCCGGCGCCTCGAAGCGGGCGCGGCCCCCCTCGTGCGAGACCTGCCCTCCGATGAGGTTCATCGAGGGGCTCCCGAAGAAGTCGGCCACGAAGTGGCTCACCGGGTCGCCGTAGATCTGCATGGGCGAGCCCACCTGCTCGATCAGGCCGTTCCGCATGACGACGATGCGGTCGGCCAGGGTCATGGCCTCTTCCTGGTCGTGGGTGACGTAGATGAAGGTCTTCTTCAGGCGCTGGTGCAGGCGGTCGATCTCGGCGCGCATCTCGCGGCGGAGCTTGGCGTCCAGGCTGGAGAGGGGCTCGTCGAGGAGGAAGGCGCCGGGCTCGGTGACGAGGGTGCGGGCGAGGGCCACGCGCTGGGCCTCACCGCCCGAGCACTGGCCGGGCAGCTTGCCGAGGAGGTGGGTGATCCGGACCATCTCGGCGGCCTCGCGGACGCGCCGGCCGCGCACCTCGGGCGGGACCTTCTTCATGCGGGGGCCGAACTCGATGTTCTCGGCCACCGTCTTGTGGGGGAAGAGGGCGAGGTTCTGGAACACCATGCCCAGGTTGCGCTGGCCGGGCTCGAGGTCGTTGACGAGCCTGCCGTCGATGTATATCTCGCCGGCGGTGGGCTCCTCGAAGCCGGCGATCATGCGGAGGGTGGTGGTCTTCCCGCAGCCCGAGGGGCCCACGAGGACGAGGAACTCCCCCTCCTCGATGTCGAGGTCCAGGCGCTTCACCGCCTCGATGCCGCGGCCGTAGACCTTGCGCAGCTCCTTCATCTCGATTCGCGCCATTTCTTTCTTACCTCTTGATCATTCCGAAGCTGAACCCGCGCACCAGGTGCTTCCGGATGAAGCAGCCGATGACGATGAGCGGCAGCGTGACCCCCACCGCGAGCGCCGCCTGGTAGCCGTACACCCGCCCCTCGGTCGTGCCCTCGTACTTGCTGAGCTGGACGGGCAGGGTGACCACGTCCACCTTCGAGAGGATGAGGGCCAGCAGGTACTCGCTCCAGGTCAGGATGAGGATGAACAGGAAGGTGGCCACCACGCCCGAGCGGATGAGGGGGAAGATGACCTCCCAGATGGTGCGCCACCGGCCGGCCCCTAGGATGGAGGCGGCCTGCTCCATCTCGCGCGGGATCTCGTCGAGGAAGCTCTTGGTCATCCAGATGGAGTAGGGGAGGGTGGTGAGCACGTACACGATGACGAGGCCCGTGAGGGTGTCGAGGAGCTGGAGCGTCGAGTAGTAGAGCGTGAGGGGGGCCGCCACCACGATGGGCGGCACCATGCGCAGCATGAGCAGGTTGAACATCCGCCGGTCGGAGAGGATCTGGTAGCGGGAGACGCCGTAGGCGACCAGGGTGCCGAAGGCCACCGAGAGGGTGGTCGAGATGAGCGAGAGCGCCAGGCTGTGCTTGAGGGCCTGCACCGGCTTCTGCATGGTGGTGGCCTCCTGGGCGGTGGGCTTGATCCCGATGCCCGCCCAGACGACCCGGTAGTTGTCCAGGGTCCAGTTCTCGGACCAGTAGACCGGCGGCCAGGTGAACCACTCGTGGTCGGGCTTGAAGGAGGTGATGAGCATCCAGTACATGGGGAAGCCCACGACGAAGAGGGCGATTCCCAGGAGGAAGAACCGGCCCGCCGCGAAAAGCCTGCGCTTCATGGTGCGCTTCATGCCTCTTCCCCCGGCTTGCGGTAGATGACGTCGATGGTCTGCTTCTCCTTGCGCAGCAGGCGGATGCCCGCGAGGACGATGACGATCATGAAGATGAGCACCAGGTAGGACATCGCCGCGCCCTTGGAGATGTGGAAGTACTGCCACGTGGTCAAGAACAAGTAGACGGGCAGCGTCTCCGAGGCCGAGCCGGGGCCGCCCTGGAGGAGGCCCCACGTCTTGGGGAACTCCCCCATCGCCTCGAGGAAGCGCAGGATCAGGGCCAGCATGATGACGGGCCGGAGCAGCGGGAGCTGGACCTCGCGGAAGATGCGCCACCGGCTTGCCCCGAGGATGCGGGCGGCCTCGTCCAGCTCCGGAGGCAGCGAGGCCAGCCCCGCCAGCATGATGATGAAGACGAAGGGGGTCCAGTTCCAGATCTCGAGCATGATGACGGTGAACACCGCGATGGCCGGATGGGCCAGCCAGGTGACCCGCACGTCCGTCTGGAGCAGGACGCTCAGGATGCCGTTGATGGGCCCGCGCTGGAAGAGCAGCATCTCGAAGGTGTAGGCGATCACGACGGGGACGGTCAGCATGGGGAGGATGAAGACGGCGTAGAGCAGGCCGTGGCCCCGGAAGGGCCGGTGCATCAACAGCGCCAGCCCGAAGCCGGCGGCGAAGGAGCCCAGGGTGGACAGGCTGGCGAAGGTGAGGGAGCGCAGGACCGCCCACCAAAAGCGGGAGTCCATCAGGACCTCGATGAACATCCCGAGGCCCACGAACTCCGCCTCCCACCAGGAGCCCAGGTAGACCGTCCACGAGTGGAAGCTGAAGTAGAGCTGGAGCAGGAACGCCGGGAGGATGAAGAGGAGGAGGCCGAAAAGGGGCCCCAGCAGGATCCATTTGAAGAGGGTGAATCCCGGTGCCGCCTTCCTCGTCGGGAGTGCCTGGGCCATCCGGCGGAGTCCTCGGGCGGGGCGGGCCCCGGAGGGCCCGCCCCGGTGTCGGGGTGCGTTAGCTCGGTACGTCCGTCTTGGGCATGGCGGCCTTGTAGCTCGTCAGCTCCGCCTTGAGCTTGGCCTTCCCGATCTGGCCCACCAGCCGGCGCCAGGCATCCTCGGTCTGGGTCAGGGCCTGCTTGGCCGTGATCTGCCCGATGTAGGCCTCGGCGATGTGCTTGCCCAGGATGTCCTGGAACTCGAGGTGCCCCGTCAGGTAGATGGGGGGCGTGGTGATGTGCATGCTCTTCGCGATGGCGTCCATGGCCGGGGCCGAATAGCGCTCGATCACCTTGGGATGGGTCATGTGACCGGCGTGCCAGGGATCGTGGAACGTCCAGGTGGGATGGGTCGTGATCTCGACGCTGTTATTCAGCGTGCCCCACCACAGGGCCATGAGGGCCGCCTGGCGCTTCCGCGGGCTGTAGCGGTTCACCAGGATGGCCGCCAGGGGCGAGGAGATGGAGCGGTGGACGAGCTTCCCGGTCACGTTGGAGCCGGGGACGATGCCGTAGAGGAACTTCCCCTTGGTCTTGGACTTCGGGTCGCTCTCGATCTGGCGGGCCGTGCCGTCCCAGTACTGGGCGGTGGCGGCGTTGCCCTGGACGATCTGGGGGATCATCTGCGGCGTCCCCCAGTTCGGGGCCTCGGGGTGGGAAACCTTCTTGTGCCGGAGGTAGATGTCCATGGCGTACTCGCCCGCCTTGTTGTTGATGGCGGGCTCGAGGTCATCGGTGAAGGGGAAGCCGCCGGCGCTGTAGAAGTGCATGTACCACCATGTCACCCCGTTCGCCCGGTTGCGCAGGCCGGCGAAGCCGAGGAGGTTCTTGTCCGGCCGGTGGAAGTGCTCGGCGATCTGGAGGGACTCCTCCCACGTCTTCGGGAAGGCGAGGGGGCGCCCGTGCTTGTCCGAGAACTTCTTCTGCTCCTCGGGGTTCTCGAGGAGGTCCTTGCGGACGTACTGGATGTGGACGTTCCCGTCCGTCGGGATGCCGTAGGTCTTCCCCTTGTACTTCATGAAGCTGGAGAAGTTGGCGAGCATCTCCAGCTTGTAGCCCACCTCCGCCATGTAGTCGTCGAGCGGCTCGATGAGGCCCGCCGAGGCGAGGGAGGGGATCATGTTCGAGTCGATGTGGAAGAAGTCGAACTTGGAGGAGCGCGAAACCGCCTCCGCCATCGCCCGCTGCGGGATCACGAAGATGCTGATGTCCTGGATGTCCTTCACGCCCACGCCGGACTTCTCCTTGAACTCGTCCGAGAGGCGCTTCATGTTCCGGTAGTAGAGAGACCAGATCATGCCGTTCAGGTCGGCCGGGCCCGCCTTCTTGGCGGCGGCGATGATGCGGTCCTCGAGGGCCCCCGCCTCCGCCACGCCCAGGTGCCGGAGAACCCACGGGCCGGTGGCGGCCGCGGCCACGGCCCCCTTCAGGAACCGCCTGCGAGACACGTGCGCCTTCTTCATGGCGAAGTCTCCCCCTTGGAAGGTAAAAGCACATTGCGCGGCAGGCGCCGTAACGCGCCGCGCGCCGAAGCTCTCTGCGTGAAGCTGGCATTCTGAAACAGAACGTTCGTCCCGTCAATACAGGTGAAACCGCCGGCGGCGCTTCGGGGGCGGCGGCATCCCGTTGACGAGCCGCTGGGGTTGGGGCATGGTTTTCGATTGTCCATCGAATCCACGAAGCGAAAGGGCGCGGGCGCCGGGACCCGCCAGCCGCCGTCTCTGGCGGTGGCCGGCCCCATCGGCCCGCCATGGAGGATTCGCCCATGCCCAAGGCGCGCGTCGGAGATGTGGAGCTCTACTACGAGGAGCACGGGCAGGGGGTCCCCGTGGTGCTCATCCACGGGCTGGCGGGGGATTGCGGCGCCTGGAAGGCCCAGATCGAGGCGATGAAGATGGAGTTCCGCCTGCTCGCCTTCGACAACCGGGGGGCGGGGCGGAGCTCGGCCCCGGACTACCCCTACACCTCCAAGCACTTCGCCGGCGACACGGTCCGCCTGATGGACGCAGTGGGCATCCGCGAGCCCGCCCACATCATCGGCCGCTCGATGGGGGGCGCCGTCGCGCAGCAGATTGCCCTCGACTACCCGGACCGGGTGCGCAGCATGATCATCACCGCCTCCTTCGGCAAGCTCGACCGCTACGGCCACCAGATCCTCTACAACATCAACGAGGTGGTGAAGGCCCAGGGCTACGCCGCCGCGGCCAAGCACCAGTCGCTTTTCTTCTTCCCGCCCCATTACTTCAACGCGCACCAGCGGCAGCTCGACGCCTTCGAGGCGGGGCTCGCCGATGCCGGCCGCCCCATCCACGGCTACGTGAACTCCACCCACGCCTGCCTCACCCACGACGCGCTGGACCGGCTGCCGCAGGTCCGCTGCCCCACCCTCGTCATGGCGGGGGGGCAGGACGTCCTCTGCTCGGCCGAGGCCTCGCGGGAGATGGCCCGGCGCATCCCCGGCTGCGAGTTGAAGGTCTACGAGGAGGCCAGCCACTTCTTCCTGATCCAGTGCTACGAGGAGTCGCTGCGGGACATTCTCGAGTTCCTCCGCAGGCACTGACGCGAAAGGAGCCATCCCTTGGTTCAGTACGCTCAATTTGCGCGGCAGGGGCGTTCATCGTGCGCCTTCGCCGAGGGCTCCCTCTCACCCCGGCCCTTGTGCGTCAAAGAGCCGTCTGCCTTGCTGTCTTTCCCTCCCCCTCCGGGGGAGGGCGGGGAGGGGGAAAAGGCTCGCGGCGGTTTTCATTCTCCCTCCCCCCTGCCCCCCTCACGGAGGGAGGGGGAGAAACACGGTTGCCCTCCTATGGGGCGAGGGAAGCGGCCGCCCGGGAAAATGGCCTGACTGACCCACGGCCGCGCCCCCGGCCGGAGAGGAGGATCCCCCTTGGCCAGGTTCACCGACCCCATCGAGGTGCGCGGGCTCAGGCTCAAGCACCGCATCCTCATGTCCGCCATGACCACCTCCCGAGCGGAGGAGGACGGGAGCCCCTCCGCCTGGAGCCGCGCCCACTACGCCGAGCGGGCGAGGGGCGGGGCCGCCGTCTGTTTCTCGGAGGCCGCCTTCGTCAACCGGGAGGGAAAGGGGTTCCCCAACCAGCTGGGCGCCCACTCGGACGCCATCGTCCCCGGCCTCAGGCGGCTGGGGGAGGAGGTGGGGGCGGCGGGCGCCCCCTTCGCCCTCCAGCTCTTCCACGCCGGGCGCACCGCGCTCAGCGCCATCACGGGCACGCCCATCGTGGGACCCTCGCCCATCCCCCACCCGACGGAGGAGGAGGTCCCCCGCGAGCTCTCGGCCCGCGAAGTCAAGGAAACCGCCCGGGCCTTTGGCGAAGCCGCCCGCCGCGCCCGGGAGGCGGGCCTCCGGATGCTGGAGATCCACGGCGCCACCTGGTATCTCTGCCAGCAGTTCTTCTCCCCCGCCTCGAACCAAAGGACGGACGAGTACGGCGGGAGCCTCCCCAACCGGATGCGCTTCCCGCTCGAGGTGGCCGAGGCCGTCCGCCGGGGGGCGGGCGGGGAGATGGTCGTCTCCTACCGGCTCGGGCTCCTCGAGCCCTGGGAGGGGGGTTTCACCGCCGAGGACACCCTGGCCCTCGCCCCCGCCCTGCTGGAAGCGGGGGTGGACATCCTCCACTGCTCGCGCAACGCCCGGGTGGGGGTGCCCGTCAAGCCCGAGTTCTACAACCCCGCCTTCGCCCGGCTCCGCAAGGCGGTCCGCGCCCCCCTCGCCGCCAACGGCGCCGCCTTCGGGACGGACCGCCTCCAGGCCTACATGGAGATGGGGGCCGACTTCGTGGCCGTCGCCCGGGGGATGCTCACCGACCCCCACTACGCCGCCAAGGCCGTCTCGGGCCGGGGAGGGGAGATCCTCCGCTGCATCGAGTGCAAGCCCTGCATCTACATGCGCGACAGCCGCTGCCCGGACGAGGCCTACCCCGGCGGCCTCCCCGAATCCATGAAGGGCATCCTTGGGATAGCGGCCGGGATGAAGGCCGGGGGCTACGCCCCCACCGCCAAGAAGCGCGCCCGGGTGGACGACCCCGTCGAGAAGCAGGGGGAGGGATCGTCGGTGTCGTGAGGGGGGAGGGTTGGGGTGAGGGCCGTAGGGGCGGCCCCTCGTGGCCGCCCTTTCACAGGGCGGGTGCGTGGACCGGGGCAGGCACGGGGGCCTGCCCCTACAGTTCGCCAATCCTTTTCACATTCCCCGGATGATTCTCATCTTCATCCCATTTCAGCGGATTGCGCAGGACGTATTCCCGTGCGCGAGCCAGTCCTGCCTCATCCCGGAGGATGTGCTCATAATAATTACGCTGCCAGAGGGGAAGGCCCGGCGTCTGCCGCAGGGCGTTGATTCGACGGGTGGCGGCGGATTTGAAACCGGCGAGGAAGGCCGCCAGCGATTTCGGCAAGGGACCCCGCGGGCGCGGGTTGGATTGAAAACATCTCCGTTTTTCTTCTCTGGGGTCCAATGCGGGCATTGATTTGCTTCCGAAGGCGGTAATGACGAGGGATCTGTCACCGTTCCTCTCCACCGGCGTGGAGCGGGGAGGTGAGGCCGGATCAGGTTCACCCCTTGGAGGGAGACTCATGAAGCGCTCCCCATGCGTGAAAGCCACCTGTCTGCTTGCCCTGTTTTTCGTTTCCGGCTGTTTCGGGCCGCAGGGGCATTCGGTAGAGGAAAAGCGGGAAGCCGTCCGTGCGATGCGGGTCAAGACCCTGGAGCGGCTCTACCAGATTCATCCCGATGCGAGAAGGGCGGTTCGAGCCAGCGTCGGCTACGGTGTCTTCAGCAACATCGGGACTTACTTGTTTCTCCTCTCGACGGGGAGCGGATGGGGAATCGTCCGGGACAACCAGACGGGAAAAGAAACCTACATGAGCATGATTTCCGCGGGGGTCGGATTCGGGCTGGGCGTACGGGACTTTAGAGGGGTCTTTGTCTTTACTTCCAAGGAGGCCCTGAACCGGTTCGTCAACCAGGGATGGACGGCCCAGGCGCAAGCTGACGCCGCGGCGAAGGCGGGAGAGAAGGGTGGCGCCGTCGCCGGAGCGATCGAGGTCGCCCCCGGAGTCAGCCTGTATCAAATCACGGAGAACGGCTTGGCCCTTCAGGCCACGATCCAGGGAACGAAATTCTGGAAGGATGGCGAGCTCAATTGATCGGGCGTCAGGCCGCGGCCGCCAGGCGTCCCGCCTCGCCGGATGATCGCGCCGAAAAATCCCCCCCATCCACGAACGTGCGCGAAAATGGACGAAATTGCGGTAGCGGGCCCTCCCGCCACCGGGCGTAGATTGGCCCCGGGGCGCGGGCCGTTGCCCGCCGGGGGAAGCGGGATTCAGGGGCGGAGGGGCGGGGGCGTCCCGGATGGTTAGGGATATTCTCTTGTCATAAATTGCCCCCATGTCTAGGATCGGCAACTCTGATTCTAGGGGGTGGAATGTGTCCCGGTATTTGCGGTGGTTCCGCAAGCTGATAGTCGCCACCCTCCTATATATTTTAGGGGGAATTCTGACTTTATTGGGAGCCTCGCAAGAGAATGTTGTGAAATATATTTTGGGTGATGAATGGGTAAAATGGCTACAGACGGAAGCGCCCTTCTATGTAACACATGAAATCGCAAGGTGGGGTTTCCTAATAATTGGCCTAATGGTTCTGTATGCCGTTACCTATTGGGAGATTATTGCCTTGCCGTGTGCAAGATTTCTTCGGAATAGGTATGTTAAGGTTATTTCCTTTTTAGGGAAGGAAAAGGTTTTTGTCGTTAGAAAAAGAGGAATGCCTACTGACCTCCCAGGAAAGCCACAAAGAACATTTTTGCGGTTAAATACAAAGAACTTTGAAATATTAGACGATGCAAATATAAGTGGCGTCGTCGACGGCGGTTCTAATGTAATAGGAGTGACTTTTATCTCCGCAATAGATGATCCGGCGCAGGCTATGGTGACTGTCAGGGCGGATAGGGCGGTCGATTATGAAACCATTTCAAAGTCGACGGGAAGTGCCACAGTAAGAATAAAGGACCCATTGCCTGAAATTATAGAGATAGAGATTCATTGACCACTTCCGATCAAATCATGTGGCGTGATCGATCAAACCATCTGGCGCGCTCGGATAGTTGCCGATAATGGCGGTTAGTTCCCCTTTTTTGAGGGCGCGAGGGGGCCGGAGGGGGAGGCTTCCGGCGTTTTCCGGGAAATTACGGGGAATTCCGGCGTTTTTTTTCCGCATCCGGGGGAGAACCTTGCCGTGCCGGACTCCACGCCCTACCCCTCGAAGGGGAGCTCCCCGGTGGCGGGGGGCGCCACCTCGAGGCAGCCGGGGTCGTCGTTGGCGGGGTGGTTCACCCGGTTCCCGACGGTGCGCGCCACCATCTCGTCCCCGGGATAGGGGGCGAGGAGGGCCTTGAGGAGGGCGGGCTTGCGCTCGCCCGGGGCCAGCCAGCTCGCGTAGGCCAGGCGGGGGAGGATGGCGGGCATCCGGGGGTGGATGTTCTTCAGGAAGCGGTTGGCCTCGGTGGTGAGGATGGCGCAGCTCTCGATGACGGCGCCGCCGGGGCCCTCCCAGCGCTCCCAGAGGCCGGCGAAGCAGAAGGGCTTGTTCCCCTCCAGGTGGACGAAGTAGGGCTGGCGGACGCTCCCGCGCACGGCCCACTCGTAGAAGCCGTCGGCGGGGACGAGGCAGCGGCGGGCGCGGAAGGCCTCCCGGAAGGCGGGCTTCTCGGTGGAGTCGGCGCGGGCGTTGAAGAGGCCCCCGCCGGCGGCGGGGCTCTTGGCCCATCGGGGGATGAGCCCCCAGCGCAGGAAGGCGATGGCTCCCTCGCCCTCGGTGGAGGGGAGGCGGATGACGGGGACGTCCTGCCCCGGGGCGATGTTGTAGCGGGGGCGGAGCCCGGGCCCCGGGTCCTTCCCCAGCAGGTCTTTCAGCCACGGAAGCGGCTGGCTCAGGACGTAGCGGCCGCACACGGGTCAGCCTTCCCTCCTCGTCACCGCGCGGGCGGCTTGACCGGCTGGGGCTGGGGCCACTGGGCCCGGACCCCTCCCTGCGCGTTAAAGAGGGTGATGGTTCCTTCCTTCTTCTGGGGGTTCTCGGCGATCCGGACCTGGTTCTTCCCCTGGGCGTTGTAGACGACGATGGCCCCCGCGCCCTCCCGGGTGGCGCCGATGGCCGCGAGCCGGATGTCCCGCCCGTCGTAGGTGCTGATGAAGCCCTTTCCCGAGCGCGTCGTGCCCAGGGAGACCAGCGCCCGCCCGGCGGGGTTGGTCACGGCGATGTGGCCGTAGCTCCGCTGCTGGCCGAGGATGACGACGGGCACGCCGTTGTCCCCGATGATCTCCAGCCGCTTGACCCGGAGGAGCTGGGCGTAGGCGGGCGCGGCGGGCTGGGGGGGGCGGGGCGGCGCCGCCTGGCCCATCAGCACCGCGGCCGCCGCCGCCACGGCAAGGCCCATGAATCCCCGCTTCAGCAACCGGTTCTCGCGCTCCAGGCGCGACAGGCGCTCTTCCGTGCTCATTCCCGCTCCTCCCGATGGGCGCTTTGGACCCGCCCGGCCGGCGATCTGGAAGGCTTCAAGGCGTCTTCTGCAAGAAATCGAAGTCGCAGCCCCGGGGCGCCTGGAGGACGTGCTCCAGGAACAGGCGCCCGTAGCCGCGGCCGTAGGCAGGCTCGCGCGGCCGCCAGGCGGCGCGGCGGCGGGACATCTCCTCCTCCGGCACCTGGAGGTCGAGCCGCCGGCCGGGCACGTCGAGGCGGATCGGGTCGCCGTCCCTCACCAGGGCGAGCGGTCCCCCGACGGCTGCCTCGGGCGAGACGTGGAGGACGGTGGTTCCCCCCGCCGTGCCGCTCATCCGGGCGTCCGAGACGCGCACGATGTCCCGCACCCCCTGGGCCAGGAGCTTCTTGGGGACGGGGATGAAGCCCGCCTCGGGGAAGCCGGGGCCCCCCACCGGCCCGGCGTTCTGGAGGACGAAGACGCTCTCCGCCGTGGCCGGGAGATCCGGATCGTCGATGCGCTTGACCATGTCCTCCTGGGACGAGAAGACCACCGCCTTCCCCGTGTGGGCGAGCAGGCGGGGGCTCGCCGCCGAGACCTTGAGCACCGCGCCCTCCGGGGCGAGGCTCCCCCAGAGGACGACGATGCCGCCCTCGGGCTTGAGGGGCTTCTCGCGGGGGAGAATGACGTCCTGCCACGCGGCCGCCCGGCCCACCCCGGCGAGGTTCTCGCCCACCGTCTTCCCGGTCACCGTCATCGCGTCCCGGCGGAGCAGGGGCTCCAGCTCCTTCATCACGACGGGGATGCCGCCCGCCTCCGCGAGATCGTCCATGAGGTAGGTCTTGCCCGAGGGGCGGATGTTGCCGACGAGCGGGGTGGTGCGCGAGAGCTCGTCGAAGAGGGCGAGGGGGAGCTCCACCCCCAGGCGCCCCGCGATGGCGGGGAGGTGGACGACGGCGTTTGTCGAGCCCCCCACGGCCATGAGCACCCGGATGGCGTTCTCGAACGCCCCGCGCGTCATGATCTTGTCCGGCGTGAGGTTCTCCTCCGCCATCCGGACGATGCGCCGGCCGCTCTCCTCCGCCAGGCGCAGGCGGCGCGAGTTCACCGCCGGGACGGCGGCCAGCCCGGGCAGCATCATCCCAAGGGCCTCGGTGATGCAGGCCATGGTGCTGGCCGTCCCCATCACCATGCAGTGGCCGGCCGAGGGGAAGAGCTCCCCCTGGAACTCCTCCATGCGCGGCTCGGAGATCTCCCCGGCCCGGTGCTCGGCCCACAGCCCCCGGCAGTCGGAGCAGGCGCCCAGCCGCTTCCCCTCGAAGCGCCCGCCGATCATGGGTCCCGAGCTCACGGCGAGGGCGGGCACCCCCGCGCTCGCCGCCCCCATGAGCTGGGCCGGGAGGGTCTTGTCGCAGCCGCCGAGGAGCACCACCCCGTCCAGCGGCTGGCCCTTGATCATCTCCTCGGTGTCCATGGCGAGCAGGTTCCGGTAGAGCATGGCCGTGGGCGAGAGGTACACCTCCCCGAGGGAGATGGTCGGGAACTCCAGCGCCAGGCCCCCCGCCTGGGAGACCCCCCGTTTGACCGCGTCGGCCACTTCGCGCAGGTTGCGGTGGCAGGGGTTGAGCTCGCTCCAGGTCTGGGCGATGCCGATGATGGGGCGCTCGAGGTCCTCCTTCGTGAGACCGAAGCCCCGGGCGTAGGCGCCCCGGATGAAGGCGCTGAAGGCCGGATCGCCGTAGTTCGTGAGCCCTTTGCGGTAGCCTTTCATGGGGCGGGTCCTTTCCGGAAGGATTCGGGGGCCGCGCGCGGGAGACGGTTCATCATTCCCCAACCGGCGGCGGCGGGGCAAGCGGGGGATCGGGGTTTTCCCCGAAAGCGAAGCAGGATAGAGTAGGCGCCGTCGAATCGCCGCCGCCCGGCGCGCGTGGAGGAGGGTTTTGTGCGATCAACGGCCGCCGGATGGCGCGGAGGAGTGAGATGATCCGGTCCGCTCGTTTAGGGCTTTGGGCGGCGGTCCTGCTGGCGATGCTCGCCGCCGCGGCGGGGTGCTTCCGGCGGAGCGGCCCGGTCGAGGTGACGCGGGAGGTGGGCACGGTCCGCATCCTGTCGGAGCCCGAGGGCGCCGCCGTCGATTTCGACGGCAGGCCCCGGGGGGAGGCGTTCAAGGCGGAGCCGCTGGTGATCCGGGGGGTGCCGTACGGCTGGCATTCCATCCGCGCCACCCGCCTGGGAATGGTCCCGCACATCCTCGAGTTCAACCTGGAGCGCCCCGAAGCGGAGTTCCGGATTCCGGTTTCCGCCGGCGGCGCCGGCCGCCTCACGGTGCGCACGGTGCCGCCCGGGGCGGAGGTGTTCATCTCCAGCCGCTATTACGGCAAGGCGGACCCCCAGATCCAGGTGAGCGCGCTGGCCTACGGGGAGCACTCCTTGTGGGTCCGGCTGGACGGCCACCGCCAGGAGCGGATCAACATCCTCGTGGAGCGCCAGATCGAGCGCACCTACCATTTGTTCCTGACGAAGGTGAAGTAGCCCCGGGGCCGGCAGGGCGCCTCCAACCGCATCCGGCCCGGCCGTCCTTTCGTGAGACGTGAAGAGGGGGGCCTTCATGCCGACCCGGGCAGGCCGCATGACCCCGGCGCCGGGCGGGGGGCCGGCCATCCTGGCCATCGGCGGGAGCCGCCGGCCCGGCAACAACACCGGCAAGGCGCTCCGCATCGCGGTGGAGGAGCTCCGGGCCGGGGGCGGGCGGGTGGACTGGGTCCGCCTGGAGGCCCTCAAGCTCCCGCTGCCGGGAGAACCCTCCGACTCCCCCGATCCGGAGGCCCTGCGGAACAAGGTCCTCGCCTCGGACGCTATCCTCATCGCCACCCCCGAGTACCACGGCAGCATCAGCAGCACCCTCAAGCTGGCCATCGACAACCTGGGTTTCCCCTCCACCCTGGAGGGCAAGACCCTCGCCATCCTGGGCGTCGCCATGGGCCCCAGCGCGGACAACGCCCTGGCCCATCTGCGCCACATCCTCACCCACATCGGGGGGAAGGTCCTGCCCGAGCAGATCTCGGTGGGGAGCGTCCACAAGAAGTTCGGCGAGGACGGCCGCTGCCTCGACCCGGTGGTCGAGGAGGGCATCCGCCGGGTGGCCCGCGCCCTCCTGGCCGCCGCCGGAGCCCGGGCGGCGCGATGACCGGGCCGTCCCGGTTCCTCGCCTCGCCGGAGGGCCGCTCCCTCGCCTTCCGCCGCCTGGAGGGGAGGCCCCCCGGCGTCCTCTTCCTCGGCGGCTTCCGCTCCGACATGACGGGCACCAAGGCCACCGCCCTGGAGGCGCACTGCCGGGCGGCGGGCCGCGCCTTCGCGCGCTTCGACTACTCCGGGCACGGCGAGTCCCCGGGCCGCTTCGAGGAGGGCACCATCGGCGCCTGGCTGGCGGACGCGCTGTGTGTGCTGGACCGGGCCACCGAGGGTCCGCAGGTGCTCGTGGGCTCGAGCATGGGCGGCTGGATCATGCTCCTGGCGGCCCTGGCCCGGCCGGAGCGGGTGCGGGGGCTTATCGGCGTGGCGGCGGCGCCCGACTTCACCGAGGATCTCGTCTGGGGCCGCTGCGGGGAGGAGGAGCGCCGCAAGCTCATGGAAGAGGGCTCCTTCCTGTGCCCCCCGCGCTACGAGGACGCCCCCTATCCCATCACCCGGCGGCTCATCGAGGAGGGTCGGCGGCACCTCCTCTTGCGCGGGCTCATCCCCCTCCGCCGCCCGGTGCGGCTTATCCACGGCATGGCGGACGAGGACGTGCCCTGGGAGGTTTCGCTCCGGCTGTGCGGCTGCCTGGAGGGAGCGGACGTCTCGCTCACCCTGGTGAAGGGGGGCGACCACCGCCTCTCCACGCCGGCGGACATCCGGAGGCTCACGGAAACGGTCGAGGGGTTGTGCCGGGAAGCGGGGGAGGGGGAATGAAGCCCTTGTCAATGCGCCCATGGCGTCCGTAGGGGCGGGTTTGAAACCCGCCCCTACGGAATCGTTCGCCATATCGACCCGTAGGGGCGTATTGCAATACGCCCCTACAACACCAGAGGCTGGCGCGATTCTGTCAGCGAACCTTACGCGCTCGCGCTGCGGAGCAGCCAGCTCCTCACCCGGGAGCGGAGCTGGGTGGGGGAGAACTTCTTGGTGAGGTAGTCCGAGGCGCCCGCGTCGAAGCACTTCTGCACGTCCTTCTCGTCCAGCCGCTTGCCCGTGACCATGAGGATGGGGACCTTCCGGAAGAGGGTGTCCTCGTTGCGGCGCAGGGCCCGGCAGACCTCGATGCCGTCCATCTTCGGCAGCCCCCAGTCCAGGATGATGAGGAGGGGGCGCTCCTTCATGGCCAGCTTCAGGGCGGCCTCGCCGTCGTGGGCGGTGACGAGGCGCACGGCGTTCTCGGCCTCGAGGGACTTCTCGAGGAGGCGCACCATGAGGGGGTCGTCGTCCACGATGAGGATGGTGCCGCCGGTCTTGGGCCCGCCGCCCGAGAGCCACGCCGAGCACGAGGCCGGGATGGGGGGCGGCTTCCACGCGGGGTCCTCCGGGAGCTCGATCTCCCAGCCCTCGGCCGCGGCCATGACCTCGAGCCCGCCGCCGGCCTTGGCCGCCATCTTCTCGGCCGTCCCCACCAGCCCGTCGAGGTCCCGGTCGGTGCGCAGCGGGTCGTGGTGGAAGAGCGCGAGCCGTTTCACCCCGCCCGCGACGGCGTACTCGACCGTCTTCTCGTAGGGCGAGTGGCCCCAGCTCACCTTGGAGGGATACTCCTGGAGGGTGTACTGGGCGTCGTGGGCCAGGAGGTCCGAGCCCTTCAGGAACTCCACGTGGCGGCGGTCCTGGAGGTGAAGCGGAATCGGGCCCGGCCCGCCGTTGTCGAAGGAGAAGAGGGAGCTCGGCTCGTGGTCGGGGATGTAGGTGAAGGAGGCGCCGCCGGCCTCGACCCGGAAGGCCAGGGTGAGGGCCGGGTGGTTGGTGTACTGGGTCGAGATGCGGAGGCCGCCGATGTCGAAGGCGCCCTCGCCCAGGTTGTGGTAGTGGACCGAGGAGCCGAACTCCTCGAGGGAAATGGGGAAGTAGCTGTAGGTCATCTGCCCCGCGAGGATGGCCTGGAGCTGGTGGTCCATCCCGCCGGGGCCGTAGATGTGCCACTCGTTCCCGGGAATGAACAGGGGCGTGAAAAAGGGGAAGCCCTGGATGTGGTCCCAGTGGTAGTGGCTGATGAGGAGGTGGCCCTGGAGGGGGGGCTTGCGGGAGGCCGCCAGCTTCTGGCCCAGGGCGTGGATGCCGGTGCCGCAGTCGAGGATGAGGAGGGTGCCGTCCGCGCCCTCCACCTCCACGCAGGGCGTGTTGCCCCCGTAGCGGAGGGTGGTGGGACCGGGCTTGGCGATGGAGCCGCGCGTTCCCCAGAATCGGACCCGCATCAGCTACCCCCATGGCCTCACGGCAGGGAAAGTGGCCCATCCGCCCGGGTTTCAGAATTTGCCTATCCAACCCATTGTTCATGCATATGATAAGGGAAAAGAGGAATCTTCGCCAGAGGACAGTCCGCAGGCGAATATCGGGGACCGGGGCCGGTCCCCCGCGGGGGAAAATGACTCCAGGTCGAAGATAGCCATCAAAAGAAAACCGTTGCAATTACCTGTACGGCATAATAGCATCGCCTGAAATGACGCCGTTGCTATGTCACAGGAGCTATGCAAGTGGGTAGCCTAATCCGGGAGGTCCGGGAGAGCAAGGGTGTCACCCAGGTTGAGCTATGCACGAAGGTTGGAATCAACCAATCGAAGCTAAGCCAGATTGAGAATGGAAAATACCTTCCCAGCTTGGTTACGCTCCAGCGCCTTGCCTGGGGGCTTGACTGTAAAATTTGTGATCTGTGGAAGGATGAACCGCCGACAGTTACCTTGACCGATCCGAGATACCTTGGCCGGGCGGATCGTGGGCTGACGAAGAAACCAATCGCGAAGAAAAGAAATTTGGAAGGATGATCTTCGGGGAAAGAATCCCCCACCCGGCACAATTTCCGGCACACACAAGACAGCCGTTGGCGGTGAAAGGCCCGCCAGTCTTGAAAATTCTGGCTCCGGCGGTAGGATTCGAACCTACAACCCATCGGTTAACAGCCGATTGCTCTGCCGTTGAGCTACGCCGGATCGCGAGTTGTGAGGGCGCCCCAGGGGGCGCCGTAGGCCTTATAGGAGCGCCGTCCCCGCCTTGTCAAGGCGGCGGCCCCGGAGGAGGCCCTATCCCTGGAGGAGGCCTAGAAGCCGTAGTAGCGCGGGTAGCCCTGGGCCTCCCAGAAGCCCCCCAGGTCCTCGTTCATCACGAAGATGTACCGGACGTACTTGGCGCTCTTCCAGCCCACGTTCACGGGGGAGGCGAGCCTCAGGGGGGCGCCGTGGGCAGGGGTGAGCTTCTCGCCGTTGTATTCGTAGGCGAGCACGTTCTGGGGATGCAGGGCCTGGTGGAGGTCGAGGGTGACGCTGTAGCGCTCCATGCCGCGCGGGCTCCGCATCAGGTCGTCGCAGAGGAAGAAGACGTAGCGGCTCTCCGGGCGCAGGGGCCGCCGCCGGAGGAGATCGGCCAGGGCCAGCCCCTTCCAGTGGCAGATGGCGCTCCAGCCCTCCACGCAGACGTGCTCCACCGTCTGCTCGAGGGCGGGCAGCCGCCGGAGCTGGTCCAGGGTGTACTCCTCCCGCCAATGGGTCTGGGCCATCTTTCCGTTCGCGAGCCGCACCTCGCCCACCGTGAGGGTCCACTCCTCCTCGGGCGTCTGGACGAGCTGGGAGCCGGGGGTGACGACGGAGCCGTTCGGGCGCATCTGCTCGGGCTGGACGGCCTCCCGGGGGTAGGTGCGCGCCAGGCGGTAGGGGCTGTCCAGCATGAGCCCCGCCTGGTGGTTCCAGCGGTCGAAGAAGCTCAGGACGCTCTGGGCCGTCTCGGAGTCGTTCAGGCGCGAGCAGCCGGCCATCAAGAGCGAGGAGGCGGCGAGCTTGAGGAAGCCCCGGCGGCCGGCTCGGGGCGGAAGGCCCTGGGACATGGCGTTCTCCTTACTCCGAGGCGGGAGGGCGAAGGAGCTTGACGGCGAGGGGGCCCACCACGGCGGCGGTCAGCAGGAGCGAGCCCGCGAACAGCGCGGCGGCCCAGCCCCCGAAGCCGAGCCTGAAGCGCGAGAGCCCGGCCGCGGGGCCGCTCAGGAGGTAGCCTCCCGCCAGCGCCAGGAGGAGGTTGAAGGCCAGCACGGCCGCCACGAGGCGCCCCACGAGGAGCCTCCGGCGGGCGAGCCGGGTGGGAAGCTCCATCTCCCCCTTCATGCGGTCACCTCCAGCCGGCGGCGGCGGGCCTCGCGGGCGCGCCGATCGCGGGCGCGGACCGGCCCCAGCCGGACCGCGAGGTAGACGAGGGCGCCGAAGGGCAGCCCGTGCGCCTGCCCGCCCAGGGCCCAGTTCAGGATATCCGCCAGAAGGCTCCCGAGCCAGAGCGCCCCCGCGAGCACGGCCAGCTCCCCCAGGGCGCGGAGCGCCCGGCGGGCGAAGACGCGCTGGCGCTCCCTGAATTCCTCCCGCTCGGCCTTGATGCCCACCACCATCGGCGCCAGCCCCCGCCGCCACCCGTGCGAGAGCACCATGACGAGGTGCCCCGCGGTGAAGAGGACGAGGAACAGCGCGGCCAGGAAGTGCAGCAGGCGGCTCGCCTGGTAGCCCCCCAGCGCCTGCGTCAGGAAGCCGAGCTGGACGGGCTTGTAGACGGCCAGCCCCGTCACGACCGAGAGTATCCCGGCGAGCACCACCGCGTTGTAGGCCAGTTTCTGGATCGGGTTGAACTTCCCACCGCCGGGGGGATCGTGGAAGGTGCGGACGGGGTGCCGGATCATCTCCCCGATGCCGGCCAGGTCCCCGCGCCGGACGCGGTAGTGGCGGCCCTCCTCGGTGAGCAGGAGCAGCAGCAGGAAGGCCAGCCCGTTCAGGGTGTAGGGCCACATGAGGGCGAAGTGCCACCGCAGTGCCCCGGCGAGCCATTCGCCGACGCCGAAGCGGCCCGCCAGCTCCTGGACGAACTCCCGGTAGTCCCCGCTCATCATGATTCCGCCCGGGTCCACCGGCGCGTCGCCTCCCGCGAGGGCGCGGTAGACGGCCTCCGGCTTGGGCAGCCCCGGCCCGAAGGCGGGGTAGGCCCACCAGATCTGGATGCCGCTCGCGATCATGAGGAGGAGGAGCGGGACGTTCAGCCAGTGGGTCACCCGGAGCGCGGCGGAGTAGCGGAACGCCGGGCGGGGGGCGGAGGGCTCGGTGCTCATGCGCGGGACCTCATTCGGCGAGCAGCCTCCGGATCATGGCCTCCGTCCGCCCGTGGTTACCCTCGCCGATGTTGAAGAAGCGGATGACGCCCTTCTTGTCGATCAGGTACTTCGTGGGCCAGTAGCGGTTCCCGAACGCCTTCCAGTTGGCGAAATCGTTGTCCATCACCACCGGGTAATCCACCTTCAGGCGCTTCAGCGCCTCCCGGACGTTCTCCTCGCTCCTCTCGTGGCCGAACTCGGGCGCGTGGTTCCCGATGACGACCAGGCCTTGCTCCTTGAACCGCCCGTGCCACGAGCGGAGCACCGGGATCTCCCGGATGCAGTTGATTCACCCGAAGGTCCACATGTCCACCAGCACGACCTTCCCGCGCAGATCGGCCAGGCGGAGAGGCGGGCCGTTCAGCCAGGGACCTCCCCTCAGCTCGGGGGCCGGGGCGCCCGGCTCCAGGCCGGAGGCGCCGGGCCGGACGAGCACGAGCGCGAGAAAAAGGCCTAGGGCGACGAAGGCCGCCTTGAGCGATGAACCGGAGTCTAGTCTCATGTGGGCCTCACTTTATCGGAGGAGGAAAAAGGGCGCAAACGGCCCTCCGGCGGAGGGGGGCGACGGGGGCCGGAACCCCACGCCGGGTGCGCGGAAGGGCCGGGCGGAGTACCATGCGCCGGGTCGGCCTGATTCCATTTTTTCCCGAGGAGAGCCATGCGAGCGTACAACTGGAACGAGCTTCCCGGGCACGAGGGGGCCGGCGACGGGCGCGCCCGCCGGGTGGTGGAGGGGGACCGCATCACCATCCTCCGCCAGACCATCCAGAAAGGCTACCCGACGGGCGGCCCTCACACCCACCCCCACGAGCAGATCAGCATCGTCATGGAGGGCAGGGCCCGGTTCACCTGCGATGGAGAGTCGGTCGAGCTGGGGCCGGGCGGGGTCGTGGTGTTCCCGGGCGGCTCGCTGCACGAAACCCAGAACATCGGCGGCGCGGACCTGACCGTGGAGGAGGTCTTCAGCCCGGTCAACGAGATGCTGCGCAAGTACGCGCCGAAGTAGCCGCCGCCGGGCGCGGGGGCGCCGGGAGAGGGGCATGGCCAGGCTGGTCCTGACGGGCCTGCGGAAATCCTACGGCGACGTCCGCGCGGTGGACGGCGTCTCCCTCTCGGTCCCGGAGCGGGAGTTCCTCGTCGTCGTGGGGCCGACCGGGTGCGGGAAGTCCACCCTCCTGCGGCTCATCGCGGGGGTGGACCGCCCCGACGCGGGGCACATCGTGCTGGACGGCCAGCGCATGAACGACGTCCCCCTCGGCAAGCGCGGCATCCAGATGATCTTCCAGGGCTACGCCCTCTGGCCCCACATGCGCGTCTTCGACGAGAAGCGCTACAGCAACCTGGGCTTCGCCCTCAAGGTCCGGAGGTGGGTGCCCGACTCCATCGCGCGCCGCGTGCGGGACGTGATGCGCCGCGTGGGCATCGAGGAGGAGCTCGCCCGCCGCCGCCCCGCCGAGCTCAGCTCCGGCCAGCAGCAGAAGGTGGCCATCGGCCGCGCCATCGCCCTCCCGCCCCGGGTGTTCCTGCTCGACGAGCCCATGGCCAACATCGACCCCGTCTCCCGCCGTCAGGTGCGGGCCGAGCTGCGGCGCGTCCACGACGAGCTGGGCACCGTCACCCTCCTCGTCACCCACGACCTGGCCGACGCCTTCCACCTGGCCGACCGCATCGCCATCATGCGGGACGGGCGTTTCCTCCAGGTGGACGCCCCCCGGCGGCTCTTCGAGGCCCCGGCCGATCCCTTCGTCTCGGACTTCCTCTCCTCCTTCGCCCCCCTGTGGTGGGAGCGGGCGAAGGGGGCGGGGGGATAGAAACTCAAAAAAGGGAGTATAGGTTCAAAGTCCATCATAATCTATTTCCCTCGCATGGCCGCGAGAGGGGCTCGTATAAATCAAGAGGAGGGAAGATGTCATGACTACATTAAGTGCTTCTTCCTCAGATTGGGCTTTCATCACGGGGAAATGGGAGAAAACCGAGGCTGGATTGGAGTATTCCGGACCAAGGCAACAAGATGACAGTATTCCTCATGGTATTGCCCTCTCGGATATTTCCTCATCGGGCGGCGACCTGAGTGTTGTGGTTAAATTTGAGACCAATCTTGACAAAGGGGACGCCATCCAAATTCTTTTGGGTTACAATGCGGCTACAGGAGAATATTATAGCGCAGGGATAGGTGGTTATGGTTATGCCTACGTAATTAATCGGTATAATCCGGCTAGGGGGTGGAGTGGTTTATTTGTAAAAGGGGATATAGCCAACATTAAGAGCGGAGAAGAATATAGATTAAAAGTAAGAATAGATGGGCAAAAGATTCGATTGCTTGTGAATGGTGTTCGTGTTCTAGAGAATAATCTGCCAACGCCTCTCCCCGGGACACAAACTGGATTGTTCGCTTGGGGAAGAACGAAAGTTCTTTTTTCCTCTTTCGAGGTGCTAACTGCTCGACCAAAAGCCTTTGTTGTCATGCAATTTAGTGTATTCCTAGGCTTCTTCCTGAACAACTGATAGGGTGACGGGCACAGCCAGGGGAACGGAGCGAGGGCGTAGCCCGAGCGGAGTTCCCCTGGGGCACCCCACCCTGCGGGAGGGAAGGAGCATGACGGTCGCCGAG